>NZ_CAWUDG010000006.1:0-301688 GCF_963920885.1 Anabaena sp. CCY 0017
GATGATGATGATGATTACGATAGCTAGGTTGGCGTAGCCATAGATTAAAGCTAAAAGCTAAAACGTTAAACATAAAAGGCAAAGGAATCACTTCTTTTGCCTTTTTACTTTTCGCTGTTTGTCAAAAATCTGCCCGACTTAAATATTCTTAATCTAAGTAACTCCTTCCATAGTTGATGAAGTTCCACCAATCCCACTATGCTGATCTATAGCAACCGCCAAGGAGGTTAGGACATTGTTGATTGCCCAAAGCCTTGATGTCGGGGCGGGTTTATGAAAATTATTATTAGTAATTGAGCATATCTGTAAACCCGCCCCTACTTAGTTTCTACTCAGCACGCTGCTCAACGCCCCGCTAACAGCGCTTTGCTATATAGCTACACTATCCCTAGCAACTAAAAATAAATTACCTATACACAAAATGCCTTTTAAAATCGTCAAAAACTTTGATAGCAGTTTTACTCTAGAAGCAGAAGCACAAAAAACTCTGTTCAATCTTTTGAAAAATGAATCCTTTTTACAACAAGTTTGCCAACAATCCAAATTTGGGAAAGTTGAATTCACAGAATTACTTTTTCAACCAGTTCCCTATAGCTTATCTACTCCCAAAGGAATGCCAGCAGAATTGGAAAAATATCATGATTCTGACGAGTATGTAATCATCAATGTACCGCGAAATTTCATGTTCACCGCTAAGATTTTTCAACCCAGTCGCCTTTGTGCAATTTATCAAAATATTGGTTGACTATTTTTTAATTATTAAGGAAAACCACGCATGACTACTGAAATAAATATTCCTTCTTTGGCAAACTTGGAATATTCTCCTTACATTGATGATAACGGCCACTTACCTGAAACTTATCAGGGCAAAATAGGAGTATATGCCATCTTCAACGCTGAAAAAGTGCTGCAATTTGTAGGATATTCCCGTGATGTTTACCTGAGTCTGAAGCAGCATTTAGTCCGTCAGCCTCAAGAATGTTATTGGGTGAAGGTTCAAACTATTGAACGCCCTAGTCGCACAGTTTTAGAAAATATTGAAAATGCTTGGATTGCTGAAAATGGTAGTGTTCCTTTAGGAAATGCAGATAATAAGGAAACCTGGACACAGCCGATAAATGTTAAACCGTTAATGACTTCTGAAGAACAGGAGAAATATCACCATCCCGCTAATGATGAATTGGCAGAAATGAAAATCATTAAAAATGTAGCTCGGCGAGTAGAAGCAGAAATTTTACTGGTATTGCAGGAACGGGGCTTGCAGGAACAATTTCGTTTTAGTCCTAAGTTGAAGGAGGAAGGATTATTAGATTTGAAGTGAGTTGAGGGGGAGTTTAAACGCAAAGGGGCGCGGAGTTTAGCGCAAAGGTACGCGGAGGGGAGGAATGAAAAATTGTAAGATATATAACATGATTCTTGCATTTATCGGCGCTAATTTATGCAAATGCTGCTGAACAACCGCTATCAAGTGATTCGGACTTTAGGAAGTGGAGGGTTTGGGGAAACTTTTCTGGCGGAGGATACCCAAATGCCTTCTAGTCGTCGTTGTGTGATTAAACAGTTAAGACCAATTCAGAATAATCCCCAGATTTATCAGTTGGTGCAGGAACGGTTTCAACGAGAAGCGGCAATTTTAGAAGATTTGGGTGGATATACTGACCAAATACCGACGCTGTATGCTTATTTTCAATCAGAAGGGCAATTCTATTTGGTTCAAGAATGGATCGAAGGTGATACGCTGACGGCAAAACTGCAAAAGCAGGGGTTATTTAGCGAAAGTGCGGTGCGGCAAATTTTGGTGGATTTGTTACCAGTGCTGGAGTATGTCCACTCAAAGCGCATTATTCACCGTGATATTAAGCCGGATAATATTATGCTGCGTCATCGTGACGGTAAATCGGTGTTAATTGATTTCGGTGCGGTGCGGGAATCAATGGGAACGGTGATGAATTCCCAAGGTAATCCTACGAGCTCGATTGTGATTGGTACGCCTGGATATATGCCGAGTGAGCAAGCTGCCGGTAGACCAGTTTATTCTAGTGATTTATATAGTTTGGCATTGACAGCAATTTATTTGTTGACGGGGAAACAACCACAACAGTTAGAGTCAGATTCTCAGACAGGTGAAATCGTCTGGCGACAGTATGCTAGCCAGGTTAGTCCTACATTAGCAGGGGTTATTGACCGAGCGATCGCCTATCACCCACGCGAGCGATTCTCTACACCTACAGAAATGCTGTCAGCCTTGCATATCGTAGCAAATCCAGTACCACCGACTCAACCGTTTTTATCTCCCCCGCTCACCGTTCCTGTTAATCAGCAGCTTGTAACTCAAAGCAATAATCGCCATAGCATCCTCATGGGTAGTTTAATTGCAGGTGGGTTAATCGGTGCATCTGTAATTATTAGTCAGGTGTTGAAACCATCTCCTCAACCTGTCGTTAACCAAAAAGTTACACCCGAAGTTACCGAAACTCCTGTTGTGTCTTCATCTCCAGTAATCCAAAAAAATATTACATTTCCGGTCATCCAACAAACTATGTTGCCATCTCCGACAACAAACAGTTATTTGTGGCTGTCGGAAAGAGCCGTAATTGATGCTGATCTGGACGATAAAGAAGGTTTAGAGCTAGATATTATGCGAAATTCGATTTATGCTCGTCACGGCCGTCGCTTTGATACTCCTGGATTACAACAATATTTTAATAATCAAACTTGGTATAATCCTGTATACTCACCACAAGCATTTCCTTTTAAATTACTGTCAAATTTAGAGCAGCGTAATGCTGAATATATTAGTAAATTTCAAGACCGTCATCAAAGACGACATTTTCCGAAATAGTTAGGAATTTTAACGCAAAGAAGCGCGGAGTTGAGCGCAAAGGTACGCAGAGGTTTGATGTGGGTGAAGGACCATTTATGCAAATACTGCTAAACAACCGCTATCAAGTGATTCGGACTTTAGGAAGTGGAGGGTTTGGGGAAACTTTTCTGGCGGAGGATACCCAAATGCCTTCTAGTCGTCGTTGTGTGATTAAACAGTTAAGACCAATTCAGAATAATCCCCAGATTTATCAGTTGGTGCAGGAACGGTTTCAACGAGAAGCGGCAATTTTAGAAGATTTGGGTGGTTATACTGACCAAATTCCTACTTTGTATGCTTATTTCCGGTTAGAAGAGCAGTTTTATTTAGTTCAAGAATGGATTGAAGGTGATACGCTGACGGCAAAATTGCAAAAGCAGGGGTTATTTAGCGAAAGTGCTGTGCGAGAAATTCTGGTGGATTTGTTACCAGTGTTGGAGTATGTCCACTCAAAGCGCATTATTCACCGGGATATTAAGCCGGATAACATTATGCTGCGTCATCGTGACGGTAAATCGGTGTTAATTGATTTCGGTGCGGTACGGGAATCAATGGGAACGGTGATGAATTCCCAAGGTAATCCTACCAGTTCGATTGTCATTGGTACGCCTGGATATATGCCGAGTGAGCAAGCCGCCGGTAGACCAGTTTATTCTAGTGATTTATATAGTTTGGCATTGACAGCAGTTTATTTATTGACTGGAAAACAGCCACAACAGTTAGAGTCAGATTCTCAGACAGGTGAAATTGTCTGGCGACAGTATGCTAACCAGGTTAGTCCTACATTAGCAGGGGTAATAGATAGAGCGATCGCCTATCACCCACGCGAGCGATTTTCTACACCTACAGAAATGCTGTCAGCCTTGCAATTAGCTTCAAAAAGTTTCCCTTCTACAGTAGCTTATCAACATCCAGTAGTCGCCACAGCACCGCCTCAAATCCCATCTCAACAAACAGTTGCGGTTAGTCCAGGATCGACTATTTCCAAACCGCCTGAGCCAGCTAGTGGACAAAAGGGTATTTTTCTCGGCAGTTTAATTGTCGGTGGTTTAATAGGAGCTTCTATCATTGTTGGTTTTGCCCTCAATAGACCTCCACAACCAGTTACCCAATTAACTGACTCATTTAAAGAACCTGCGCCAAACAGAAATGAAGTGCGGAATATTGCAGAACCTGCACCAAATCCGATTGAACCACAAGAAGTTACACCACCTGTAAATTCTCCCACTGCCACAATTACAGAACCTGCACCAAATCCTATTCCACCAAGGAGAGTTACACCACCTGTAAATTCCCCACCTCCTGCAAGAGTTATTTCTCAACCCCCATCTTCTCCACCTCCTGCGGTCATACAGCCAGAAATTAATCGACCAACTCCTGCCGAAGCTGTACAAAATTATTATGTCAATATTAATCAGGGTGAATATGAAAGTGCGTGGAATCAACTAGCCCCCAGTCTACAAAATAATCAACGTCTTCATCCTGATGGTTATCTTTCTTACATCGACTGGTGGGGAGGAAAGGTTGAAAGCGTCAATGTTGAACAAGTTAGTTTGTTAGAAGCCAGTACAGAAACAGCCACCGTCAATGCTAAGTTTAAATACTTGATGAAAAATGGTAGACAAGTTCCTGGTTCGGTGAGATTTTCGCTTTTATGGGATGCTGAAAATAGCCGATGGGTCGTTAGTCAACTTAAATAGTTCTGCAACAACGGAAAAATTTGGATTTATTGGCGGTTAATTATTCCCATTGGAAGCATATTGGGATATAACCTGTCTTAAACTCGTCTCTTGTAACTGATGTACATTTGGAAAGGGCGATCGCTTGTAAATTTTCATGACAATAACGCTGCTGAACAATCGCTATCAAGTAATTAAAGTACTCGGCGCAGGTGGATTTGGGGAAACCTTTCTGGCAGAAGACACACATATCCCTTCGCGCCGTCGCTGTGTGATCAAGCAACTTAAACCGATAGCTAATGACCCAAAAACCTACCAAATGATTCAACAGCGCTTTGAGAGGGAAGCTGCAACTTTGGAGTATCTGGGTGACAGTTGTAACCAAATTCCTAAGTTATTTGCCTACTTTTCGGAGAATGAATTATTTTACTTGGTTCAAGAATGGATTGAAGGGCCAACTTTGACAAATATTGTCGAGGAAAGAGGCTATGAGAAGGAAACTACTGTTCGAGAAATTCTTTTAAGTCTGTTATCAGTTTTAGATTATGTCCATAGTAAAGGCATTATTCACCGGGATATTAAACCGGATAACATTATTCTGCGCGCGACTGATAACAAGCCATTTTTGATTGATTTTGGGGCAGTCAAGGAAACTATACGTTCAGTGGTTAGTCCCTCCAATCATCCTACGCGATCGCTTGTCATTGGGACACCTGGATATATGCCCACAGAACAAGCCATTGGACGACCAGTTTACGCCACTGATATCTATAGTTTAGGCTTGACGGCAATTTATTTACTGACGGGCAAACACCCACCAGAACTACAGACACACCTGCAAACTGGGGAAATTATCTGGCAAGAATTCGTCCCGGATATCTCGCCACATCTAGCAAAAGTAATTAATCAGGCAATTCAGCCTCATGTGAGCGATCGCTATAGTACTGCCAGTAAAATGCTATATGCTTTAAAACCCGCCACTAATATATCCCCATCATCCCCACCGTCTTATCACACTACCGCCACAGTCAGCCTGAGTCCTGCCCATGTAGCATCAACGCAGAAAACCCAAGCAATATCTTCTGCGCCAACTGTTCATAGCCGGAAATCGCTAAAACCCGCTTTAATTGTCGGCAGTTTAGTTTTGGTTGGCTTAATTGGTGGGGTAGGAATTTCTAGCTTCACTCGTCAACCACAGTCTGAAGAATCTCTCACCACATCCCCTACACCAAAACCATTTTCCAACTCGAATACTACTATAGATCCCACTTCTGCACAGAAATCCTCGCCTTCAGAATCTGCCAATCCGCCAGGGACTATACAACCTAGTCGAGATAGAGTAGTACCTGTAAGACCGCAGCCACAAGAAAATCCCATATTTACACCCGAAGCGGATCTTTCCACCTCATCACCGCAGCCAGAAGATAACCTCTTCCCTGAACCGCAGGGAGAAACCCCGGAATCTTCGACAGTTCCAGAAATTTTTGAACCACCACCGCAGCCAGAAATTTCTGAACCCCCACCACAGCCCGAAACACCTCAACCACCACCACAGCAAAATCAAGAGGCTGCGCCTAGCAATACCACAACTTCTAGTGTGCCAGCATTTCCTACAGGAACTTCTCAAGATGCAGTCAAAGCAGCACTAGGTAAGCCCAGTAAAAATACTAAAGGGTTATGGAATACTCGTGCTTTGCTTTATCAGTTAGAAGGCAATGTTGACCTTGGTTACTTATTTGACCAAAAAACCGGGGTCTTGCGCCAAACTGAAGTATCTTTTGCCCAATCTGTGCCGCCAGAAGTAATGCAAACAACATTACAGGGAATGCTTGCTGGTAAAGCTAATAGTGATATTAAACAAGGACTACAAAGAGTACGCGATCGCCAAACTAAGAGACACTCATTTAATGTGGGCGGATTAAAAGGTGTAATTGAACGCAATCAGCAGGATCGGATTTACATTGGTGTCTGGGACGCTGATTTGCATTAAAAAAAAGCCTGCACAAGCAGGCTTTTTCTGAAAGTCCCTAAACTTTAAGAAGATGCAGGTGGAAGGTGGCAGGAAACACAGGTTTGAATATCCATCTGAATTATTCTCCCTGCACCCCTACGACCGCGCTCAGGGCAAGCCTGCACCCTGCACCCTTGCCTCTTTTTCAAGTATTGGGGTACTATCTTGATTACTTGACAGTTACCTTACCGCCAGCTTCTTCGATGCGCTTCTTCGCGTCTTCAGCAGCGTCCTTAGTAATACCTTCTTTGATTGCTTTAGGCGCAGCTTCCACCATATCTTTGGCTTCTTTGAGACCTAAACCAGTCAATTCGCGGACAATCTTCAGAACAGCGATCTTCTTGTCAGCTGGAACTGAATCTAGTACCACGTCAAACTCGGTTTTTTCTTCTACTGGTTCAGCAGCAGCAGCAGCACCAGGAGCCATCATCATCATTCCACCAGCAGGTGCAGCAGCACTCACGCCGAAAGCTTCTTCAATTTGCTTAACTAATTCAGATGCTTCTAGCAAACGTAGGTTTTTTAATTGTTCGAGAATTTGATCAGTTGCAGCAGACATTGATATAACTCCTGTAATGTAAATTGTGTTTTTGCTTACCAAAAGCTGCAATTAACAGTAAATTCCAGCCGGCAAACTTTGATCTAATTTGGCGAATTTTATTCAGCCGCATTTTCGGTACTTTCGGTACTTTCGGTACTTTCGGTACTTTCGGTACTTTCACCTTGCTCTTGTTCAGCCACAGCTTGTAAAGCACGAGCCAAAGAACTGGGAACTTCGTTGATACCCACGGCCACTTTGGTAGCCAAAGCATTGATAGCTCCGGCAATTTGCGCCATGAGTTGTTCCTTGGATGGCAAGTCTCCTAAAGCCTTGACATCCGTGTCCTTGAGCAGGCGACCTTCCATAACGCCACCGCGAAGTTCTGTCTTCTTGGTAACTTTCTGAAACTCTTGATAAGCCTTAATTGCCGATGAAAAATCTTCTTTAACCAGCAAAAAGGCCGAAGAACCTTGGAGCAGTTCCGAAAGTTGTTGCCATTTTTCGTCACCATCAATGGCAATGCCCATTAAGGTATTTTTCGTTACCTTACAGACAGCACCACTCGGACGTAACTTCTGCCGTAAGTCAGTGATTTGAGCAACTGTTAAACCCTGATAATCAATTACCAGTGCCAAAGTTGACTCACTCAGACTTTCTTTGAGATCAGCTACTATCTCTTTTTTATTTTCTAGCGTTCTACCCATGCTTAGTTTTACCTCCAAGGGCAAAATCATTATTTTCCATTAAGTAAAACTTTCAGCAAATCTACTCTTGAGACTCAATTCGGTTTTACTTCGGTGCTTTAACTAAACCTGTCGCTTGGTTCTTGTTCACCTGTGTTCATTCGAGAGCAGCCAATTCAAAAATGCTAACATTCTTTTCTTGCTACTTTTCTCCTGTGGTCATGACTACACAATCAGCACAGCTATGACCCCAGGGTTTGACGGTAACGCCTGCGACGAACAACCTAGCCGTGACACGACTAATCTGACCGCTTGCTTCAAATGCGTTTTTTGATGACCCATTAAAAACAATTAACCCCAGCTATCTGAGCCGGGGTTTCATAGAAAAACTCATAATACCTCAGTCATCACACTTCAATGGGTGGCACTTCAGGTAATTAGAGCTTTAACCTCGGCAGGATATTTGAGCCATTGGCTCCTGCTGTCTCCGGCTTGGCTTATTTAATTTTGGGGGGGAGTGCTGTCGGTACTAAGCTAAAAAAATTGATCACTTAAAACAATCTTTTCTCGTCTCTAGTCCCTAGCCTTTAGTTCCTCATCCCGATTAAGCTAATTCGGTCAGTTTTAAATCCCGGAGAGCGTTGATATCGACTTTAATTGATGGCCCCATAGTTGAGGTGACATAAATTGTCCGCCAATAACGACCTTTGGCTCCTGAAGGACGGTTTCGATCAATCGTCTCTTGCAACGCCTTCAAGTTTACCAACAAATCTTCAGGCGTGAAAGATGCCTTACCAAACATAACATGGACAATACCAGTCCGATCAGCCCGGAATTCTAATTTACCAGCTTTGAATTCAGCGATCGCACTTGCAACGTCAAATGTCACAGTTCCACCCTTGGGTGATGGCATCAAACCACGAGGACCGAGTAACTTACCCAGTTTCGCCACCTGTGGCATCACATCCGGTGTAGCAATTAGCTTATCGAAATCCATCATCCCTTGTTGGATTTCGTTAATTAGCTCATCAGAGCCAACAATATCAGCACCCGCATTGCTTGCTTCGGTAACTTTTTCACCTCTGGCAATTACTGCCACCCGCACAGTTTGTCCTGTACCTTTGGGTAGTGTTACTGTTGTCCGCAACTGTTGGTCTGTATACTTGGGGTCAATCCCTAATCTGATATGCGCTTCTGCGGCTTCAGAAAACTTGGCTGTTGCCGTTTCTTTTAAGAGATTTAAAGCTTCTAGGGGCGTATAGTCCCTATCTTCGACTTTTTCTAACAGCGCCTGCAAGCGGCGCGATAATTTCTTGCCCATTTTTCTCTCCTGGGGTAATTACGAGACTTTACCTCTCCCCCGATAAATTAAGTGCTGTTAGCGGTAGCGGGGCGTTTAGCCCGTGCTGAGTTCTGACTTCTGAGTGTTTAGCGTTTTGCTAATTTTCATGGCTCTAAACTCTTGACTAATCTGAGACGGTAACACCCATATTTTTGGCAGTACCTTCCACAATCTTCATCGCCGCTTCGATGTCATTGGCGTTTAGATCAGGCATTTTGGTTTGGGCAATTTCTTGCAATTGAGCTTTTGTAATTGACCCAACTTTATTTTTGTTGGGTTCACTAGAGCCGCGTTCAATTTTCGCTGCCTTGCGAATCAGTACTGATGCTGGTGGTGTCTTGAGTACAAATGTAAAACTCCGGTCTTCAAACACCGAAATTTCTACAGGAATTACCATTCCAGCTTGGTCTGCTGTTTTGGCATTGTACTCTTTACAGAACATCATAATGTTCACACCGTGTTGACCCAATGCGGGTCCCACTGGTGGTGCTGGGTTGGCTTTTCCAGCATTCAGGGCCAGTTTAATGACCGCTACTACTTTCTTCGCCATTTTGTGTTAGCTCTGTTTCTCTACCTGATTAAATTCTAATTCTACTGGTGTATCTCGTCCAAAAATCGAGAGCAAGGCTTTTAATTTACTACGCTCTGGACTGACTTCAATCACCTCGCCTTCAAAGTCTTTAAAAGGACCCGAAAGCACGACTATCTTATCACCAGTCGCCATGTCAATTTTGACAATCGGCTCCTGTTCGCTAGTCTGCTTGAATATCCGTTCTACTTCTGATGGACCTAAAGGTACTGGTTTAACGTGACCACGGCTTTTGCTGCCGCCACGCTTTTGTTCTGCTCCCACGAAATTAATTACATGGGAGGTGTTTCGCACCACTTGCCAAGTGTCATCTTCCATCACCATTCGTACTAGCACATAACCCGGAAAAACCTTTTCCTCTGTTTGCTGACGACTGCCATCTTTACGGATTTTCACCGCAGGCGTGTGGGGAATTTCCACTTGAACAATTTTGTCGGATACATCAAAGGTTTGGATACGTTGCTCCAAGTTTGTCTTGACGCGTTTTTCACAGCCTGAAGCTACTTGTACTGCATACCAGCGTACTTCATTGAGCGCTGTTTCTGCTGCTTCATCGGAATGCAACGCTGAGTTGTATGGTTCGTCTGTTGCAGAAGTCATCAGAATACCTGTTGTGCTACCCAACCGAACAATCCATCGACCAAATATATCAAAGATGCGGAGAGTGTCACCATTAGCAGCACACCTGCTGATTCGCTCACTAGCTGCTTTCGACTTGGCCAAACCACTTTTTCCAGTTCTTCTTTCGTACCCTGAAAGAAGTTGACTAAACTGAATCCATTGGCGTTTGCTGGCATTTCTGCTTCATTTTTTTTGGCCATTGTCGTTTTCCCCCGGTTCTTAGATAAAGCTATACCCTGCTAATTTTCATTCAGGTTCACAGCTTGGATTGCATCATACTTACTGAAAACAAAAAGGCTGTAAATACAAAATAATCATACCCGAAAGCAACAGGGCTATCTGCTATATTAGCAGGCGTACTGTTATTTAGGGATGGGTTTTTTGATTTTAAGCGCGCCCTGGAGGACTTGAACCCCCGACATCAGGTTTTGGAGACCTGCGTTCTACCAACTGAACTAAGAGCGCACGAAGTGCGTTGGATTCAGTTATTTATCTGAACCTTTTTTAGTATAACGCATTTCGACTCTTATTTCAACTTATTTTTGCCGGGGGGACAAATTAACGGCTTCAGCCGCTTGCTAGTAGAAATTTCTCCCATACTTTGAGCCGAAATTTACTTACTCAGCACGGGCTAAACGCCCCGCTACCGCTAACAGCACTTTTCATAAAGCACGATCAAACCGTTGCTTGATTCGAGTAGCTTTACCTACACGTCCACGCAAGTAATAGAGTTTAGCACGGCGGACTTTACCTCGGCGGAGGATTTTAATGGTGTCGATGCGGGGAGAATGTAACAAAAATACTCGCTCTACACCAATACCTTGAAACACGCGGCGGACTGTAATAGTTTCGTTAATACCACCATTACGTTTGGCAATGACTACGCCTTCGTAAGGTTGGATGCGAAACTTTTCCCCTTCTTTAATCTTGACACCGACTTTTACGGTATCGCCCACATAGATGATGGGCAGATCCGATTTCAGCTGTTCCGCTTCAATGGAGCGGATGATCTCTTGAGCGCTCATAGTCTTTCTGCTTTAAAAACTCACAATCACTAATGATAAATCGATATTCCTATTTCAGTCTACTTATTTAGATGAAAATATCGATAATTTTACCGATTCCAATGGACTGGACATACAAGGTATATTATACGAGTCTGTGCCAAAAGCATCGGATTATGAAATTTAGCGTCGTCATCACTACTTACAACCGCTTAAACTTGTTAAAAAGAGCTATTAACTCTGCACTTAACCAGACAATACCTTGTGAGGTAGTTGTAGCCGATGACTGTTCATCTGATGAAACTGAAAAGTACCTCAAAAGCTTAGGTAATTCAGTGGTTTATCATCGCAATGAGGTTAACAAAGGCCACGCTGCTACAGTAAATGTTGGAGTGCAACAGGCTAGTGGTGACTGGATTAAGTTTTTGGATGATGATGATTATTTAGCTCCCAACTGTATAGCAGAAATGACCAGAGCGATCGCTTTGTGTCCAGGTGCTGTAATTTGTTCCTGTATAGCAGCTCAGGTAGATAGCCATGAAACAGAATTAAGTCGTACCCCCCAAATTGGCCCTGGGTTAGCTTTTTATATCCCACAAGCGGATATTCACTACGGGATGCTGCTAGAGCTTGTACCCTTTGGTACACCTGTTCAGGTAGCTTGTCAACGAGATGCTTTTTGCCAAACTTATGGTTGGGACTCCCAACTCGATACTAACTGTGATGACATTGATTCTTGGATTCGCATTGCTCAGTTTGGTCATGCAGTTTTTCTTAATCAGTGTTTAGCCTATCGAACTATTTGGCCTGGCGCTTATAATCAAAAGCTTTCTTTTTCCCAGAGGCTAAAGGCAAATATAATGATTAAAGAGAAAATTTACGCTTTAGTTGATCCAAAACACCAATCTCATCTGCCGACACTTGAGAATATAAAAAATTACTTGAAACTGCATTGGACTTTAGCAGCTCTTAAGCAAAGAAACTTCCACAGCTTTCTATTAATGTTAGATAAAACGATGTTTTTACCTGTTTCTTGGCAAATTTTATTAGCAACAGTTTTATCCCGGAAATCTTATTTTTGCAATTCTAATTTACGTAAATTCATTTTAATTAAGTCTTAATTTTTATCGCTGTAGTTATATCTGTGAGAACAGTTTTTATAACGCTGCTTAAAACCCCGCTTTCAGTGCCACCATATCCGCACTTTAGTATATTTTAAACTTTAGTTGCTGTTTTAACGGAATCTCAATCACAAATTGTGTTCCCTGGCCTGAAGATGAAACGCAGTAAAACTTACCACCGTGATTTTTGGTAATAATTTGATAGCTAATTGACATACCCATACCAGTTCCTTTCCCAATTGGCTTAGTGGTAAAGAAAGGATTAAAAATTAGTTGTTTGATTTTTTCTGGTATACCTAGCCCATTATCGCTAATTTTAATAGTAATTTGATGCTCATTAAGCATTTGTGTAGAAATGCGAATTATGCTGGGAGATTGCTGTATTTCATGGAAAGACCTTTTTTCGTCTCGTTCTTCTAATACATCTATAGCATTATTTAAAATGTTGATAAATACCTGATTTAATTGTCCAGCATAGCACTCTACAAGTGGTAGATTACCATATTCTTTAATCACTTCAATGCCTGGATAGTCATCCTTATCTTTCAAGCGATTTCTTAAAATTAGCAAAGTGCTATCAATTCCTTCATGGATATCAACTGCTTTATATTCAGCTTCATCCAGGCGTGAAAAATTTCGTAGTGAAAGCACAATTTGGCTAATACGTTCTGCACCTATTTTCATCGAATGCAGTAATTTAGGTAAATCTTGTCTGACAAACTCTAGGTCAATTGCCTCAATTTCTTCCTGAATTATCGGCACTGGTTGAGGATAGTGTTCTTGATATAAGCTAATCAGTTTAAATAAAATTTGAATGTAATCATTGGCAGGTGTAATATTTCCATAAATAAAATTAACTGGGTTATTAATCTCATGGGCTACCCCTGCGACTAATTGACCAAGAGAAGACATTTTTTCATTCTGGATCATTTGAGTTTGAGTACGTTGTAACTCCCTGAGAGCTTTTTCTAATGTTTGAGCTTGTTGCCGAAATTGAACTTCTGATTGTCGTAAAGCTTTTTCAGCAGTTTTGCGATCGCTCACATTACTCATTGTCCCAGCTATACAGTCAGTTCCTGTGATCTGATTGACTAAAAATTTTCCCCGGTCTTCTACATAGATATAGGAACCGTCTTTTTTACGCAGGCGATATTCAATTTGATACTGACTTTTGCTCTGAATTGCAGATGCCCACATCAACATCACCTTTGAGCGATCTTCATCTTCAATGTGCGCTTCCCAGGTAGCTAGATCAAATTGTTTCCATTCATCAGGAGTGTATCCCGTAATTTCCTCAATTGCTCCTGCCCAATGAATGTAACGGTCAGCTAGATCATAAACATAAATCAATTGTCCTGTTTGCTCAACAACTAAACGAAACTGATTTTTGCTGACCGCTAAAGCCGCTTCTACAGATTTGCGTTCGCTAGATTCAATTACAAGCCGGACAAATTCAGTAATCGAGCTAATAAAGTTTTCTTCTTCTAAAGTCCACTGACGTTGACTACCCAGATGTTCACAACACACTACACCAATCACCTTTCCCCTCGACCAAATCCTGACATCAAGCATTGAGCTAATGCCTAGCGGTAGTGTATAAGTTGCAGAAAATTCTGAAGTGCGAGGATCTTGATGAACATCAGGGACGGCAATCACTTGTTCCTCTTTCAAAGCTTGAAAATAGCTGGGATAGTCACAAACTAATAATTCCAACCCAGCTCTGTGAAAATTGTTAGGACGTTCATATAAATCAGCGCATTGAATTTTGGTATAATCTTCTGTGTACAACCAAACACCAACACGATCTACATTCAGACCAAGACTAGCCACTTCTGTAACATATTTGATAGCAGTGGGGAAGTCATCGTATTGCAATGACTCGCTTTGCACAAGTTGTTGCAACGCATTATTGTGTCTCCGAAAGCTCTGTTCAGTTTGCTGTCTGATTGCTTCAGCTTTCTTGTATTCGTTAATTTCTTGTTCTAACTGATGAACCTTTTGGTTTAACAGTGCTGTTCGTGCTTGTATTTCTTGCTCTAAGCTTTCATTAATTTGTTGTAAAAAAAATTCTAATGGCTGCTCTTTATTTACAAAACTATTATCTTTGATTCCATTCAGAATATTCCGCAGAGACACTTGAAAATCAGGTTGTAAATTCTCTCGATTATTAGAAGTAGAAACCTGGTTAAAAAATTCCATCTTCCTTTATCCTACAAGGGATTAAATTTAGTACATATCTGGCATATTTTTCCCATACCCTTGGAATGCGTAGATAAAAATTTGTATGTGCATTAAGTACAGAGCTATTGCTATTTATAGTTGTAGTTATATGGGGTAGGAAAAATTTCAGCGCTCTCAGCCTTAAAGTAACTGAATTTATCCAGCACTTTCCTTTACTTCACCCAATTTCAAAACAGCAATATTTTAGGAATACTAAAATATTGCCAAATATTAGAAAATTTCTGATTGCTAAATTAACTGGATTTTACAATGTTAATATACAGTTGGGCAAAAAGCGATTCCAGATTACGGCTAAAATTTTCATGATTATTTATCAACATTAAATGAATAAAGTCAATGCACCTTCAAAAGATGAATCATGAATTAGGGCGCAAAACCTTGCACCCTAACCAAGTATTTTATTATACACAATTAGAACGCCTATAGGGTGCTAAGGTAACTTTTCTTAGTAGAACTTTTTCTTCCATCCACCCATAAAGATTAAAATTGGCTTCGCCCAATGCCAATGTAATAAATCGTGCAGCATTGTATAAAAACAGGGGATGATAAACAATGTAAGCAATGTGGCTAAAGACAAACCCGAAAATACTACGACACCTAATGGTTGCAGAAATTCTGAACCCTCACCAATTCCCAAAGCTAGAGGAAACATACCTAACACTGTAGTGATGGTGGTCATCAATATTGGACGTAAGCGTTGAGGAGCAGCTTGTAAAATTGCCGTTTTCCTATCAACGTTGTCTCGTTCACGGATTTGATTTGCTAGTTCTACCATGATGATGGCATTGTTGACTACAATACCCACCAACAACACCGCCCCAACGATGACAGTTGCACCAATAGCGGTATTCGTCACGTAAAGTCCAAAAATTCCCCCGGCTAAAGCCAGAGGAATTGTCAACATAATCACCAAGGGGTCAATAAGTGAATTGTACTGCACTGCCATGACCACAAATACAAGAAAGCTGGCTAATCCACCTAATAATTGCAGTGAGTTTTGCAGTTCCTGATTAGACGCAGCCGCCGAACTGGGTAGAATACTCACACCTTCAGGTAAATTTAAACTAGCTAATATTGTATCTACCTCGGTGAAAGCATCACTAAGGTTAGCTCCTTCAGTCAAATTACCAGCCAGTATGAATACCTGACGCTGATTAATCCGCTGAATTTCCCCAGGTGCTTGTCCTTCAGTAATTGTAGCGACATCGCTCAGGCGGACTTGGCGATTATTATCAACAAACAAAGGTAATCTCTCTAATTGAGAAACTTCTTGGATCGATGCTTCATTTAACTGCACTCTGACATCCACTAAACGGTTACTGCGTTGTAGTCTGGTGGGTACACTACCTTGGATAGCCGTTTGAATTGTGTCACCAATATCTTGAGTACTTAAGCCAAAATTGGCTACTCTGTCCCAGTCAGGAATAATTTGGAGTTCTGGTTGACGCTCATCAGCATCGGGACGGAATCTGACTAAGTTGGCACGGTCTTCCAAAGCAGTCAGCACGTTTTGACCAGCTTGTTCTAAGTTCTCTGTATCGTTGCCCTGAAGGATGATATCAACATCAGCACCACGGACTGGGGAGTTGCTGAGAATTAAACCCCGCACTTGACCAGGAGAAAGGCGCAGGCGAATTCCAACTAAATTCAGCTGGTTAAATTCTTCGGTGACTCGTTCCACATAAGCTTCGGTATCGGTCCCTGGTTTCAGGGTAATAGTGCTTGTGCCTCTGAGGGGATTAGCACTGACATTTGTTCCAAAAAGCCCACCACCAGCTGTAGTGAAGACATATTCTGTCTCTGGTTGCTTCAGGAGGATATCATCCACCATCGCCATTACCCTTCGGTTGGTTTCTAGGGGCGTACCAGGCGGAAACTGAGCATTTAATCTGGCTTGTCCTGTACTAATGCGAGGTAGAATTTCTTGGGGAATTTGCGGAGCTATCCACAAACTACCACCACCGAATATGATGAAAGCGATCGCGACTGTTAAAAATCGCCAGCGCAATATATCAGTCAAAAACCGTTTATATCTATTTGTCGCTGTATCAAAGCGGCTGTTAAATTCTTCTAGCAGCCAAAATTTACTCAACCCACTGGAAAATTTCCATGACAAGGTGCGGGAGGTAAGCATGGGTATTATTGTCACTGCAATCAAAATCGAAGCGGCGACAGAAAAGGTGATGGTGAGAATTAACTCATTAAATAGCAGTGAAATAAAGCCGCCAATCAGCAAAAATGGCATCACTGCCACTAAGTTGGTGCTGGTAGAAGCAATTAAAGCTGACTCTACTTCCTGACTACTTCGTTCAGCCTGTTGAATCAGTTGTTGGGAATTCAATCGCGTTTTGGTATCTTTACCGGGAGTCATCCCTGCACCCTCGGCAATATTCTCCAACATGACTATGGAGTTATCCACCACAATACCCACGCCTAAAGCTAAACCACCCAAGCTGAAAATGTTGAGGGATAAGCCAAATATTCCCATTAAGATGATGGCGGCTAAACTGGCTAAAGGGATAGCAATGACAATAATAAAAGTTTGTCGCAGAGAACCAAGGAAGAGTAAAACCGCAAACGCAGCTAGTCCCGTCCCAATTAATCCAGAAGTCACAACATTAGAAATAGAATTGCGGATAAACTGTGACTCATCCAAGGTAGATGTAAGTATTGTTCCTTCAGGAACTACACCCGATGTTTGGAGTTCTGCTAAACGTTGTTTTACACCATCAACAACATTAACGGTGTTAGCATCTGGCTGTTTTTGAATGCTGACTTTAACAGATGGTTCCCCATTCAGTAAAACGGAAATGCGTTGTTGTTCAGAACCATCAATAACTTCAGCAAAATCTCGCAAATAAACGCGGCGATTCAACACTGGGGGCTGGGTATTGGAATCTGGGTCAGAATTGACCTCAAAAGATAAATTTTTAATTTCGTCTGCACTTTGGAAACGTCCCACAGTCCGAGTCAATGGCTCAGAATTTGACCCTAAAAGCCGACCACCAGAAACATCTTGATTGCGGTCTCTCAGTTCATCCAAGACATCGGTCAAACCCACTCCCAAGGCTTGCAAACGATCCAAATCTAGATTGACTCTAACTTCTTCTTTCACTCCTCCTGATACGTCTACTGATGCGACTCCAGGGACAACACCGAGTTCTCGAACTAATTCTTCTTCGGCAAAAACCCGCAAATTTAGGCTATCTAATGAGGGCGAAGTTAAGGCAAATTCGTAAACTGGTAACTGGGAAGGATCGAATTTGAATAAGCGTGGTGTTTCAATTGTGTCTGGTAAACTTCCTCTAGCTCGATTAAAGGAAGCTGTCGCATCGTTTAAGGCTTGATCAATATCGCCCCCTGGTTGAAAATACAGATCCAAACTGACCTGTCCTTCACGAGTTTGGGAAAAAATCTGTAATACACCTTCTGTGGCTGAAAAGGCTGATTCTAAAGGTCTTGTGACTTCATCAATTGCTACCTCTGGAGAAATTCCTGGTGCGGCTATCCGCACACCAATTCGGGGATAGGTAATTGATGGGAGTAAATCTACAGGGATTTTGATGATAAAAAATACACCCATTACCACTACTGCTAAAGCCAGCATGAGTGTGCCGATATGTCGGCGGATAGAAATAGTACTAATACTGAATCCGCTGCCCTTCTGTATTTCCTGCATCTATTGCTAATCTCCAATAAAAGGGCTAAATAAACGCCTCAAAAAGTGATTTTTAATTTTGATCTACTGTTTCTGACAAAACTGAAAGAACTACAGCGTCACCTTCTTTTAAAGGTCTACCACTACGAGCAACATAGGATTCCCCGGCTTGCAATCCAGATACAATTTCTACGTTGCCGTCAGCCTTGTTCCCTAAAGTAACAACACGCGCCGTCACCTTGGTTTTACCGTCTCGGTCTGCAATTACAAAGACTTTACCATTGCGTTCCTCTGACTCGCTTTTAGCTGTTGTAGAGTCGGCAAAATTATGATTTTTTGCTTCTTTTTGAATTGCGGCTTGGGAAACCACTACTCGCTCTAATATCTGGGGTTCAAATTTGACTCTGGCCAATAGTCCACTACCAATTTTGTTATCGCTATTGGGAATCACTACCTCTACTGGGATTAAACGCGCTGTAGCATCAGCAACTGGAGAGATGCGTGTAACTCTGCCAATTAATGATTCATTGGGGAAAGCATCTAAGCTGACTTGCACAGATTGTCCCACTTGGATTTGCGATAGTTCTAATTCGGAAACTTGCACTACGACTTTTACACGGCTAAATTCGGCAATCTGCAATACTTCATTACCTGGTTGGAGAAGATTACCTGGTTCTGTAACTCTTTGGGTAATTACACCAGTGATGGGGGAAATTAAGCGAGCATAGGAGCGGCGCTCTTTAAATTGAGCAACTACAGCTTGTTGAGCTATGACTCTACCTTGGGCGGCGGCGACGGCTTGCTGTTCTGTACGTACCCGATCTTCTGATGCTCGTAGTGACTGGGCGGCTGTTTTGGCTTGAGTGCGGGCTTGTTCGGCAGTTTGTTGGGATATAGCACCGACTTGGAAGAGTTCCTGTTGTCGTTGGGAGTCTGCCTGTGCTTGCACTAATTCTAATCTCGCTCTTTCCACTTCTGCACGGGCATTACTTACCTGAGTCTCTGCCCTAGCAACTTCTGATCCGAGGGCTGCTAGTTCGGCTTCTGATTGCTTGAGTGATGTTAAGAGGATGGCATCATCTAATAGTCCCACGTTCTGCCCCTGGTTAACTCTATCGCCTACGTCTAAGTTCAAAGCTAGTAGTCTGGCTTCTACTTGCGATCGCAAAGAAACAGTCCGATATGGTGTGGTATTGCCTGTATAAGTTGGTTGTACGCGCAACGAACCAGTCCGAGCGATCGCTACATCTACAGGTGTGGGATTGTTACCGCGCCCTCCTTGAATACCTTGCTGAGATTGCGCTTTAGCAGACTCTTTCGGCATCGATCCACAACTTGCCGTCAAGAGTCCAACACCTAGCAAAAAAGTAATGTATGAGATGGATTTTAATAAAATGTGATTTGCTAGTGCTATTTTTTGTTTCGTTTCTGAAATTGAGTGCAACTGGGGATTAATTACCTGGTTTAAGGAGCCGTTATAGGTTGGCAATTTTGCCTGTTTTTTAGGCATTTCTTTATCCAAAATCATGTGTTTTGCTCCTAAAATGGAGTTTTTAAACTGCAACAGCCTGTATATTTCCCAGTAATTTAAGATGGATATTACTAACTTCTAAGAAGAATGAATATATAAGCGATCTGACAGTTTTTTTGGCTTTAGTGTTTCGTTTCATTCATTAAAATATTTACCATTATGCTGCCTATGCAAAAGTAAATATTTTTTAGCCCCTGATAAAAATGGGATTTTAGTATAAATATTACTCCTCATCTAGTTTACGCTCCCAAGTTGAGTAATCTAAAATAGCCATTTCCCGGACTTTTTTAGACTTATAACGGTAATTTGACTAGGATCGAATTATGATACCTTATTTTACATAAATATATATAATGTTGCAAATTCACTAGTATCTTGCGCTGATTATTAATTTTTTTTACTAAAAATTGCGTTTTATCTCCATGTACTATATAGATAATACCAATTTTTGCTCAGGCGAGGACTCAGAGTGACATCACCGCTAAAACTTGCACAAACCGTTGACGAATTCCAGATTGCAGAGTTTTTCCAAGAATCTGTAGGTCAGTGGATATCGGAAAGACGCTACTATACTTTGCCAGAGGGCGAAACGAAGGAAATGGAAAGTTTGATCAGCATCCGGTTTTTAGAACCAGGATGTGATCAATTACAAAATCTAGGACAAATACATGATTTGCCAGATTCTGTGAGTTTAATCTGTGGTGCGGAAGTCACCTGGGATAGTACAAATGTTTTAAAAGACAAAAAAGAGTCTCAAGGTTCCACATTATTTGGAGTTTTGGGAAATATTTTATATCGCGATCGCGGTTTTGCGACATCCAAACCTGTAACCGCTAAATATTATTTCCCTAACCCTAAAACACTATGTTTACGAACTGAGTACAACGGCTCGGTATTTGAGGAGGAATTAAAACTTATTGGTAGCAAATATCGCACCAGACAGACAATTATCTCTCGTGCTGGTGAGCAGTTGATGATTGGTCAATATTTAGAGAAAAGAATCGAAGCTTAGACTTGGTGAGGGTGGGTTAAGCTGTCGCTTTAGCGCACCATGCCCCCAACCCACCCTAAAATTTTGGGGAAACCCTTAATGCTGACGCTTGAATTTCAGCATACCCATTGCACCAATTGCCAGTAAACCAAATATAGCTCCTGGCTCAGGAACAGACTTGGTTTCAATAGAAAAAACTGTTGTTGTGCCACTAACTTCATTAGCGGCAACCAATAATGGCCGACCATTAGGACTGTCTGTGGCGGAAATATACAGTAAACCTTCTACACCTAAATCTCCAGCAGCCGGGTTAGTCATCCCATTCAAACTTACTTCCGCCATGAAATTGCGGTTGTTAATGTAGTCTACAAAGACAGGATTTAGAGGATTAGTGACATCGTAGGTCATGATACCCCCGACACGCTCCAATCCGATGAAAGCATAAAAACGACCATTAATTTCGGCAATCTTCACATCTTCTGGTTCTGGGCCTTTGTCATCGCTGCGAGCGTCAAAGCTGTTCTCATCGTTATTAGAGTTGAAGAAATCAGGTAAGCGTTTGGCAATAATTTGCTCGAAGTCGTCCCCACTGTCGTAAACTTGTGTAAGTGTACCGGTAGTTTCATCCCACTCTAAAATAGAGAATGAACGGCCTCCATAGGCGTAAATCTGATCAAAATCACCATCACCATCTGTATCGCCCAGAGTATTGGTTAGATTCAGGCGACCTAGCTTTTTATTGTCCTTGAGGTCATTGGATAACACGGCCGGATCGAGCAGATACCTAGCGCTACCCAATCGCACCTCTTCGCTAAAACTGTCATAATCACGAGCATCGCCTTCGTTGGCTGTGACAACGTAAGTTTTACCGTTGACTGTGTAGGAAGTAATACCATCGGGTTGGTACATACCCAGCACAGGCCAGTTAGTGATATTAATAGCATTATCACTATTGCTGGCATCAAATCCATTTCCTGGCAGGCTATGATCCTTAAAGCCCAAAGGAATAATGTCGGTAAATTTGTTATTAATCAGATCCAGTACTGCGATCGCGTTATTCTCTTGCAACGCTACCCAAGCAGTATTAGAATCTGGAGCAACTGTAATGTATTCAGGCTCTACATCCTGCGCTACGGTGGCATTAGGTCCAAAAATGCGGACTCCCGCAGCCCGCAACTGATCAATCTGGCTATTAAACTGGGTAAATCCCGCAGTAATAACATTGGAATTCGAGAGATTCGAGTAATCTAAATCAATAATACTGACCGAGCCTTCAGGGTCGATAGTATAGCTATTGTTCGGCTCACCTTCATTAGCCACTAACAAGCGGTTGCCATCTGGAGTGAAAGTTAACATATCAGGTAGCGCTCCCACAGTGACATCACCGAGGAAACGACCATCAGCGTTAAAAAATAAAGCCTTACCTAAATCTTGAGTAACAGGTGCTTCTACTGCTGCTGCTAGGATGCCATTTTTAAACGCGACGCTGTTAGCATTACCACCTAAAAAGTAAGTATTGATATCAATCTTAAATTCCAAGAATGGATTTGTCGGGTCGCTAATACTTATAACATCGATGCTTTTGGCTCCTGCATTCACCACAAACAGCCGTTGACTTACTGGGTCATAAGTTGGGATTTCAGCAGCACTAGCATCGAAACTTCCCGTGCTATAAGTACCAATAGGTTTGAGCGAAACTGCCTCAGCCGGAGCCACCATTATTCCTAACAAAAAAGCGGATGGAGCGATAAAGGCAATAAGCTTTTGGATGATCATGATTTCAAAGAATAATTGAATGCTTGGCTGGAAAAATCTCGTTAACTGCGGTCTACCCTTAACCGCAAATTGAACGCACGAAAAACTGCCCACTTAGCTGCTATGTAGCTATGCAGGGTTATTCGTAAATTTTTGACAAAAATTACACCTGTCTAAATTTATAAAATAGGATAGTAAATTTACACAGGAACTAAGTATATTTGCAAAATATCTGCTAAAGATTAATTAAACTTAAAGCAAAGGTTAAGTAAGGGTTAAGTAAGGGGAAAATACTGAAAAACCAGTATTTTTAACTAAAATTATTGTTTTCTACTTAGCATTTTGCTATACATGACAAAAATTTCCCCAACAAAAAATGTAGAGATACATGGAAATCGCTACAAGGGTTTTGGAAACAGCATATTTTCAGGTAAATAGACCAAGCGGTAGGGGAGAAGAGGTATTGTTGTTAAGTAACCGGAAGTTTAAAGTAATTTCTTACTCCCCCTTGCTCCCTGCGCCACGCTCCCCTGCCTCTTTTGGTCAATATCTAATAATGACTTCCCGTTTTACGTTGATGCACAGCTGTCACACCATCTTTATCTAATACTTTGCCATTATCTACCGTTGCATACACCAGCCAATGATCACCCGATTCTAACCGACCTTGTACTGAGCATTCCAAATATGCCAAAGCATCAGTGAGAATTGGAGAACCACTTTCGCTGTCCTCAGTAGCGACATCACCAAATCGGTCTTGTCCTGGGGCAAAAGGTTTAAGAAAATGTTTCATTAAGCCTATATGCTTACCTTCAGGAAGAATATTGAGGACAAATTTATTTCCTGAGTGCATCAGCGTTTCTAAAGCCCGGTCTTTCGCTACCGCTATGGTTAAACCCGGAGGATTAAAACTGGCTTGAGATACCCAAGAGGCTAACATGGCGCTGGATATATCCCCTTCCTTGGCTGTAACGACGCTCAGAGAACCCACGATACGCCCCACGGCTTGTTCTACATTTGTCGCAGGTTGGCTAGGGACACGCACTTTTTTGGCTTTCTTCAGTGCTTGGGCAAAATCGGTTCCGGCTTCTTCACATAATTGTAAGGCGACATCATCGGGTTTGAATTTGACCCGAATGGCATCAAAACCAAATCTGTAGCCAGCATCTTTGAGTTTGCTTTCAATTAAATCGACTGCTTCACCACTCCAACCAAAGGAACCAAAAACCCCAGCCAGTTTATTGTTTGTCGCGGTAGAGAGGACAATTCCTAACGCTGTTTGCACTGGTGTGGGTGCATGACCGCCCAGGGTAGGTGAACCAATCACGAAACCGGCAGATTTTTCTACAGCCGTCTGGATTTCTTCGGGTTCTGTAAATTCACAATTAATTGATTCTACAGCTACCCCAGCTTTAGTAATACCACGAGCGATCGCCTGAGCCAATGTAGCAGTATTTCCATAAGCTGACGCATAAATCATCGCCACTGTCAAGTCAGAAGATGCTTGTTGTTGCAGCCATTGCCGATAAGCTTTAGTCAGTTCGATTAAGCCATAACGGACGATGGGGCCATGTCCAGTTGCATACATTCTGATGGGTAAATCAGCCAGTTTATCTAAAGCTGTTTCCACTTGACGGGCATGGGGAGCCATCAGACAATCAAAATAATAGCGTCGGTCTTCGTTTATACTTTCCCAACCCTCATCAAATACCTGATCACCACAAATATGCGCCCCAAATAGTTTATCTGAGTAAAGAATTTCTGTTTGTGGGTCATAAGTGCAGAGTTGGTCTGCATAACGGGGGTTAGGGGTAGGAATGAACTGTAAATCATGTCCTTTGCCTAAATTCAGGGTTTCTTCCCCCCGCATGACGATAATTGGTAAATCCTGATTTTCTAAAATATCCCGTAAATTTTTAGCCCCAGGATTGGAACAGACAAAGGTAATCTGTGGTGCTAGTTCTAATAAAGCTTTGAGAGTGGCGGCGCGGTTGGGATTAATATGACCTAGAATTACATAATCAATGGTGCTTACATCCATCCGTTGCTGCAAAGCTTCCAGATAAATTGGGGAAAATGTTTCACCTGGAGGGTCAATCAGAGCAATGTTATCGCCTTGAATTAGGTAAGAATTGGCAGTTGTACCCTTAGCAAGGGCATATTCAATTTCAAATCTTAGTCTTGACCAACTGCGCGATCGCATCACTGTAGTATCTGTCCCAATGGGCAAAACTTGAACATCACGGGGTTTACTTATTGACATGGTTTTGTTTCTTTATTTCTAATTTCTAATAATTCTTGTCCCCCTCCTCATTCTTGTCCCCCTCCTCGCTTGCGGGGAGGGGTTAGGGGTGGGGTCTTATTCCAACCAACGCACAATTTCCTCTAAAACACTCTCTATCCTTAAAAAAACATCCTCATTATTAAACCTCATCACCCGCAAACCCAAAGATTCTAAAAACTCTTGTCGAATAGCATCTTCTACTTGAGTGTAATTATGAACCTCTCCATCCACCTCAATCACTAATTTGATTTCGTGGCAATAAAAGTCAACGATAAATCTATCAATAACCTGCTGACGACGAAACTTAAAACCTAGCAGTTGCTTATTTTTTAATCTTTGCCAAAGTTGCTTTTCTGCTAATGTGGGTTCACTCCGCATTTGTTTGGCAAAAGGTTTGAGTTGTTTCCAGAGGTCGGGTGGGCTTTGCCAAGAGACCCCACCCCCTAGCCCCCTCCCCGCAAGCGAGGAGGGGGGACAGGAATTAGGATTATTGGTGATGTGTTGATTTTGCGTCATTTCATCTTGCTATTCTAAGTATTTAGCAACAGCGGCGTGGGTTTCTTCACAACGCTTTCAGTTGAGGTTGAGACTATTAAATTCTGATGGTTTTTCCCCTACTTCCTACTACCTGTTTTAATAGCTACGGTGTACACAATCCTGATTCATAAAGGGTTTCCATCTCTAAAAATAAGATTTAACCGGAAATCCAGTTCCCCTCATCGCTTGCGCTACCGTCTACACACATCCTGAGCCAAAGAGAGTTTTCAACCATAAAAACAAGATTTAATCAGAAATCTTGTTCCCCTCCTCGCTTGCGGGGAGGGGCTAGGGGTGGGGTCTTATTGCACAAACACTCTTAATAATGGTTTCCCACTTTACGATGATGGACGGCTGTGAGTGCTTCTGGTTTAGAAACTCGCCCTTCGTAAACGTTGCTATATACTGCCCAGTGGTCGCCGCAGTCCATCCGACTTACAACTTCACACTCCATGTAGGCTAAGGCATCGGCGAGGATGGGAGCGCCGTTTTGGGCGGGCTGAGTTCTTACACCTTCAAAGCGATCAGCACCAGGGGCGAACCTCTTTAAAAAGTGTCTCATGAGTATTTGATAATTACCTTCTTCTAAGACATTGAGAACAAAGCGATCGCCTACTTGCATCAGTGATTCAATTGCTCTATCCTTAGCTACCGCAATGGATAATCCCATCGGTTTGAAGCTGGCTTGAGAAACCCAGGAGGCTAACATGGCACTGGATACATCACCTTTTTTGGCGGTAATAATATATAGTCCCCCACTGATTCTACCTAGTGCTTTGTCTAGGTCTGCACCCAGGGATTTCATCGCTTTGATGCTGCGATCGCGTGTTACCCATTGTCCTAAGTCTGTACCCGCTTCTTCACAAAGTTGGTAAGTATTTTCTGTGGGGGTTTGTTTAATCCGAATTGCCGGGAAAACTGTTGTTAAACCCAAGTTGCGGAATTTATTCAGCAGAGGATCTATTGGTTCATCGTCTCCACCACCTGCTTCAAAGATGCCGATGGCTTGTTTTTCTTTGGCAGATCCTAAAATGGTACTGATTGCCGCTTGGATATTAGCATTACTGCCAGCTGGAGGCATACCCACGACAATTCCTGTACAACGGCTGACTAATTCCCGCAGTTCTTGTAAATCTATCCCTGCGCCCAAGTCTACAATTTCTACCGCCACATCAGTTTTATTGATACCTTTAGCAATTGCTTGGGCTAGGCGATCGCTATATCCGTATTCTGAAACGTAAAATATGCCAATTGCTGTTTCAGGTTTGCTTTGGCTTTGACTCCAAATACGGTAACGTCCCGTTAATTCTTCGACGTTGTGAGATAATAAGGGGCCGTGACCAGTGGCGATCATCTCAATGGTTTTCAGTTCACCCATGCGCTTCAGGGCAGATAAAACCGATCTGGCATTTGGCCCCATTAAGCACTCGTAGTAATATTTAAAATCGGCTTCAATCGCTGCTAAATCTTCATCAAAGGTGCTATCTGAGCAATAATGCAACCCAAAAGCATCACAGGTGTAGAGAATTTTGGTTTTATGGTCAAAGCTGAAGATAGTATCTGGCCAGTGTAAATTAGGCGCAATCACAAATTCAAATTCGTGACCATTGCCTAAATCCAAGCGATCGCCATTTTTGACAATTTGGCGTTTAAATGGCTGATGGACTAAATTTTCCAGAAACTGAATTGCAACTTTAGAAGCCACAACGGTGATATCTGGAGCCATTTTTAACAAATCTTTGACTAAGCCGCTATGGTCTGGCTCGGTATGGCTAATAATTAGATAATCAATTTCTGTGGGATTGATTAATCCTGTGAGAGTATCAAAATATAACTGGCGAAACTTTTCGTGAGAAGTGTCCACTAAGGCAGTTTGCTCACCACGAACCAAAAACGAGTTATAGGTTGTACCGTTTTGTAAACCGAACTCAATATCAAAGCGATCGCGATCCCAATCCAAAGACCGAATTGCCATAGTTTCTTGAGCAATTTCCACAGTCTCTATGGTGAGCCGTTTTTCTGTTCTTTCGGTGAGTGCTACCATACTTGTCCTCCTTGACACAATGAGTATATTTTCCCTAGTTTTATTGTGACACGCCTGGATTATTAAGTTTTATGAAAAAATATAATGACTGACTTAAAAAAATTAAAACTGTGAAACCACAGAGGCGCAGAGGACACAGAGAGAATATTTGGTTAGCCTTGGAAATTGGCAATTCGCGGTTGCACTGGGCTTTATTTACAGGGGAAACCCTGACTGACACTTGGGATACTGACCATTTGCCAGAATTTTTAACACAAAAACTAGCTAAATGTCAAACACTTGCTGATTTACCACCACAAATTTTTCCTCCCAGTCGCCGTAGAGAAGTAGCTGAAAAACACTCCCCCCATCCCCCTATTTTTTTAGCCTCCGTCGTTCCCCAGCAAACAGCACTTTGGCAAACTCACCCTCATGTTCACGTGATTACCTTAGAGCAAATCCCCTTATTAAATATGTATCCCACTTTGGGAATTGACCGGGCGCTGGCTTTGTGGGGGGCTGGAAAAACTTGGGGTTTTCCGATATTAGTAATTGATGCTGGAACTGCACTCACTTTTACAGGTGCAGATGCTAACGAGTCTTTGGTAGGAGGTGCAATTTTGCCGGGACTAGGTTTACAGTTTAGTACCCTGGGTCAAAATACCGGACAATTACCACAGTTGGAAACAGAAATTATCTCTTTACCACCACGTTTTGCCATGAATACAAAACAGGCAATTCAAAGTGGAATTATTTATACTTTCTTAGCTGGAATTAAAGATTTTATTACAAGCTGGTGGCGGTTATTTCCAGATAGCAAAATTATGATTAAAGGAGGCGATCGCATCTCAATATTACACTATTTGCAAAATCAATTTCCCGAAATAGCCGCGCATTTAATAGTGGAACCAAATTTAATTTTTTGGGGAATGCGGGAAATAACCAGAGACTTTTAAATTCTCCCCTCTCCTAACTCCTAAATTCTCCCCTCTCCTTACTAAGGAGAGGGGCTGGGGGTGAGGTTCTGTATTTATCCTTAATTAGCGTTGATAAAATTCTGAATATCTCTAGCTACAATTCCAGCACAAGAACCAGGTAAATCATTACCAGCGTGAGCAATTATTTGCAACTCGACTTTAGGAAGCAGTTGAGTGTAGGTTTGAGTTTTAACTACAGCATCTAGTAAATCTTGACCGCCTTGCAAAATTAAAACTGGAACTTCCATCAAATGCAATCTCTTATGCAGAAACTCAGCTTCAATTTCTGATTGTCGCCTTTGAAATAATAACTGACAGGCAGCAGGATATTCTAACAACTTCTGACGCAGGCTAAAATCTTTATCCAATTTTTCCTTCAAACCCCAGATTTTATTTAAAGGTCGAAACCATTTTAATAGTTTCGATAATATGGGGGGACTATTCACTAATTTTTGCATTTTCTGCGAATATTTTTCTTGTCCTTCTATGCCTACACCTTCTGGGGCTAGTAATACTAAACCACAAACTTTTTCTGGATACTTTAAAGCATAGCTAGCCGCAATCCAAGCACCTAGAGAATAGCCGACTAAGTATACTTTCTCAAGTTTCACAGCTTGCAGAAACTCAGCAATACACTCAACCTGTAAATCAATTGAGTAATGAACATCAGGGTTTTCAGACTCACCAAACCCTAATAAATCTGGTGACAGACAATGAAAATGCTGAGATAGTGAATTTATCACTGATACCCATTGACTACTATCGTTCCAAGCACCATGCAAAAAAATCACAGGTGTGCCTTCACCAGCTTCGCGCCAGAATAATAGCCCTTGAGAGAGTTTCCTCCGGGAGTTACGGAATAGGGTATCCATTTTCATTTAACGTTAAATCTCAAATAAAAAATAGCTCTACGCTAGTGTTGTCAAGCCATTCAAGTAATCCTGCAATTGCCGAGTATGGTCATGAGACATTTTGCCTAGAGGTAAAGAATCAGCAGAAAAAGCCTGGATTTCCATAACTTCTAAAGTATCTTGAATCTCCATTTCCCCTTGAACTTCTGCTTCTACCACAACACAAATTGAATGAATGCGGGGATCTCGGTCAGGTGCTGAGTAAACTCCTACTAAACGGGTAATTTTCACCAACTCCAATCCAGTTTCTTCCGCCAGTTCTCGGTTGACTGTTTTAGGAATATCCTCTCCCCAATCCACCATACCTCCAGGTAACGCCCAGCAGCCATCATCGCGCCGCTTAATCAGAACAATTCGACCATCTGGCAATATTGGTATGATACTAGCACCAGTAATGGGATGACGGAAAATTAGACCAAGTACCGTCTGTCCTACACGCCATAAATTACGTGTTGACTGGACAACTGTGGCAAAAAAAAGCAAGAACATTCAAACTTAATCTATATGTGTGTGTTCTGCTATATAAAAACTAGACAAATCTAGACATTTACTTCTTACTTCAATGGGAGCATGGGAGCGGTTATCCCTCGGTAAGCATTCACGCTTTAGCCAAACGCGATAAATTAATAGATGCGTTTAAATCTCTATCGATGCTATATCCACAATTGCCACATTGGAATACCCTTTCTTTTAAAGGCATTTCTTGTTTATATCCACAATGAGAGCAAGTTTTACTTGATGGATACCAACGGTCAGCGACTATGATTTCACATCCAAATTTCTGAGCCTTATATTCAAGTTGACGCTTGAACTCGTAAAATCCACAATCAGCTATTGCTTGCGCTAGCTTATGGTTAGAAATCATCCCAGATACGTTTAAATTTTCTACTACTATTTTTGCGTGGTTCTTGCATAAGTAAGTAGTAATTTTATGTAATGTATCTTTTCTTGAATTAGTTACTTTTGCATGGTGTTTAGCTAATTTGATTTTTGATTTATGTCGATTATTAGAGCCTTTTTCTTTTCTAGAATGTATTTTGGATAATCTTTTGAGTTGAGCGAGATTTTGTTTGTAATGCTTAGGGTTGGAAAAAACTACACCTGTACTCAGGGTAGCCAATTCTTTCACCCCTAAGTCAACACCAACAACTGAATGCTTTTTAGCTATTAGTTCATGCTCATGTTCATAAGTAAAGGCAATAAACCAACTATCAGATGTCCGAGAAATTGTGATACTTTTACAATTAGTATGGGGTAAACCTTCATAAGTTTTCACCCAACCAATCGTAGGTAATTTTATTGATTTACCGCCTACAGTGATAGGTGTGCCACTAGCATCTATAGTAAAAATATCATTAATTCCTTTGATTTTGAATCGAGGATATTTACCCTGTCCTTTAAAGAATCGTTGAAACGCATTACCTAAATTATCAAAAGCATATTGAGTAATTTTTTGACATATCCCTTTTTCTTTTATCCAGGTATATTCAGGCTTTACATGGTTGTTAAAGAATTTCTTGAGGAGGTATTTATCAGGCTTTAATCCATCGTTGTACAAATTTTGCCAAGTAGCTAAACCCCAGTTGTAAGTAAACCGAGCAATGCCTGCGTGTTTACTCATAATTGTTTTTTGAGATTCGTTCAATTTGAGTTTTGTTTTGATAGATAAAAGCATTGAATGACCTTCAACACTGGATTTCTGAATCGTCTAATTCTCCCAGAACTTGATCAGAGTTGTCAATTGCCGAGAGTTTCCTACATCCCACCTTTGCCAGGTCTTAACACAAACACCAATTTTTTGAGCAAATTTGAGCTCAAAAACTACCTTTTTAGCAAAATGCCTATGTATGGGTGATTTTGCCAGTTTTGCCAAAATCTTTGTAGCCTCTTATTTTGGCTACAATACTGTAATTGAGGATTTGATTTTAATGACTTTTGTATAATATATCAGTCTTCTCATTTGTTGCCACAAAAATTTTTTAATCTTGGTACTTATTTATACTAACTCGCCTCTTCTAACAGATATAATAACTATTATATTATTGAATATCTTGGGACTTGAGAAACGATGTTGGGTGCTATTGACATAAATAAATTGTATACGATAGACTAGTATACTGTTAAAAGTATGTGGATGACTAAGCTAGGCCAAAAGTATATCAATGACATAAGTAGCTAATATTGCTTATGTGATGCCTAGTTTCACTTTTTTGTTGTTTATTAAATGAGGTGAACATGGCCAAGCGCCGTAACCCGAAAAAAGAAAAGGCGCTACGGAACCAGGCGTATGCCAGAAAGTTTCGTAAACGAACTACTACAGGAAGAATGCAAAGAAGGTTCCAACAAAGACCTCCGAAGAGTGAGGAAGAAGAAGGCGCAGCAGCAACTGATACTGAATAAGCCGTCTGTTGAAATCCTTATTACTTAAATCTTGAATTTTCAGGGCGTACATATTATATGTACGCCCTGATTTGTTTGTATAAAGCATAACCAAATGCCAAAAATCCTGGGTTTTGTGGGGTTATGCCTTCGGCACGCTACGCGAACACTGTGTTCAACCCAACCTATATTTTTTTTCTTTCATCAGAGTCGTAAAAGAGCGCTATTCACCAATTTGAGTGCGGGCTGTGGCAATTGCCTGATTAACCTGTGCAAAACCTGTGCCACCATAACTGTTACGGGCGGCGACAACTTGACGGGGCGATATTGCTTCATAAATATCTGTGGCAAATGCGGGATGCAGTTGTTGCCATTCTTCTAAAGTCAAATCTTTTAAAAGTTTACCTGCGGCAATACTGGTTTTTACTACTTTACCTACGAGGTTATAAGCTTCTCTGAAGGGTACACCCTTTGCAGCTAGATAATCTGCTACATCTGTAGCGTTGGAAAAATCTTCAGCTACGGCTGTTGCTAAACGCTGGGTACGAAATTCTAAACCTTCGCGCAAAAGTATTGTCATTGCTTCTAGAGAAGCTTTGATGGTGTTAACGCTGTCAAATAAACCTTCTTTGTCTTCTTGCAGGTCTTTATTGTATGCCAGGGGTAGTCCTTTCATAATTACCAGCATGGCTTGCAAATGACCAAAGACTCGCCCAGTTTTTCCCCGCACCAATTCTGGGACATCAGGATTTTTCTTTTGCGGCATAATGCTAGAACCAGTGGCACAGCTATCTTTGAGAGTAACGAAACGAAATTCTTCAGATGACCAAAGAATAATTTCCTCTGAAAGGCGGCTGAGGTGAACCATGATTAAGCTTGCAGCACAGAGAAATTCAATGGCAAAGTCGCGATCGCTGACTCCATCCAAGCTATTAGCATAAACACTCTCAAAATGCAAGAGTTCGGCTGTGTAATGTCGATCAATGGGGAAAGTGGTTCCCGCCAATGCACCACACCCCAGAGGTGAAATATTCACTCGGCGGGCAACATCCTCCAGGCGTTCCCAGTCCCGTTGTGCCATTTGGAAATATGCCATAAGATGATGAGCTAAACTCAGGGGTTGGGCGCGTTGTAGGTGAGTATAGCCGGGAATTAGAGTTTCCACGTGCTTTTCCGCTATATCTAGCAACACACCTTGAAATTCTCGCAAGTGGCTACGGATGGCTATGATTTGGTCGCGGAGATAAAGTCTAGTGTCAGTGCCTACTTGGTCATTACGCGATCGCGCTGTATGCAGCTTTTTACCCACATCACCCACAATTTCCGTCAATCGTCGTTCCACCGCAAAATGCACATCTTCCGCATCAATTCCCGGCTGAAATTTTCCTTGGCGGTATTCTTGGCGAATTTGTTCTAAACCCAGCACCAGTTCTTCCCCCTCAGATGGGGAGATAATACCAGTGTGAGCCAACATTTTGGCATGAGCTTGAGAACCAGTCAGATCATATTCGATTAATTCAATATCAAAACCTATACTGGCATTAAAACGCGCGATCGCTGGATGCAATGCCGATTCAAAGCGCTGACTCCACGTTTGTTCTTTAGTCATAAAAATAATACGGTAATTGGAAAACTCAGCGTCTTCAGACCTGAGAGGGAAACGAGCGAAGTAATTTATAGATGATGAGGAAATTAGAAATTAGAGAATGGGGAGTAGTGATTTAGGAATACCACAAGAAATTTATCACTCTTTCTGCTTTTTTTCCGCTACTCCCCTACTCTCATCAACCGTAACTTGTAAGACCCCGGAGAATATAACCAATAACCAGACCAATCAACAGCGCCCACACTTGACCTGTTAGTACAAAGTTGTTCCAAGCTTGTTGCATTTGACCTACAACATCTGGATCGTTAATGCTTTGAGCTAGCATTGTCAGATTTACTGGCAGTTGCCAAACTAACTGAGATATTACACCGCTTAAGTAGTTCATAGCTTGGTAATTTATGGGTGATTTACGGCAATATTTAGTAGCCAGTTGTTAGTTTTTATCCACTAAACACTGACTACCCATTGAAATCTTACGATAACTTGACTGTAACAACTCAAGATGTAGCAGATAACAACCGTAATTTCTCGGCTGTTCGCAAAATTTGCCCCGCTAGAACAGCAGCACCAAAACCATTATCAATATTCACCACACCAATACCAGCCGCACAGGAGTTCAGCATTGTCAATAGAGGGGCTAAACCGCCAAAACTCGCGCCATAACCGATACTGGTAGGAACAGCAATCACCGGACAATCTGCCAAACCTGCCACAACGCTGGGCAAAGCACCTTCCATTCCAGCCACAACAATGAGAACTGAAGCTGATTCAATCAGATGGCGATTACTTAGCAAACGGTGAATTCCCGCCACACCCACATCCCAAAGACGCTGGACACGAAAGCCCGAAAGTTCTGCTGTGACAGCCGCCTCTTCAGCTACAGCTAAGTCAGCAGTGCCGGCGGAGAGAATACCAATTAACCCCTCCATTTTGGGTTCGATGATAGGGGGAGTAATCGCACAAATTCTCGCCAATTCGTAATACTGCAAATCTATAATTTTTGCTTGCAGTGCAGTATAAACTGCTGGTTCAATGCGGGTTGCCATGACCACCGAATTACGCCGCCGCATCACTCCCATAATTTGAGCAATCTGTTGGGGAGTTTTACCTGGCCCCCAAATTACTTCTGGAAAACCAGTTCTGAGTTCGCGATGGTGGTCAATTTTGGCAAACTCACCCACAGGTTCATAGGCTAAATCTTTGAGTGAATCTAAGGCCATATCTGGGGTAACTTTACCATTGGCAACCGCTTGCAGGAGCGATCGCAAATTTTCAGGTTGAGTCACAATAATTTTAGATTGAGGAATGAAGAGATTGAGGGCAATGAGACAGTAATAAATAACACTAAATTTTTCATGATCATTTACTTAGTCGGTAACTTTGATTTCATAAATATTCCAGAATGCGCCTCCCAAAGCTGAGTATTGAATACCTTCAAATTTATTCCGCACGGCTGACAATGAGTAAGGATTAACCAAGTGAATAAGTGGTAAATACTCCTGGGTAATCCTCTGAGTTTCAGCATAAATTTCTTTTCGTTTAGCTTCGTCTAATTCCCTGGCGGCTTGAATGTAAAGTTCACCAATTCTGGCCTCCCAAGGCGCGACTTCCCAACCTTCAACGGGCTTTTGTCCCGCTTGGGGTTTTTGATTAAACATATGTAATCCACCTTCAGGGTTCCAGACATTAGCCCCATTATTTGGTTCTAAACCACCACTCAATCCTAGTAAAGAAGCATCCCAGTCAAGAGTATTGGCTAGCTTATCAGTGTAAGTATTCCATGCCAAAGGCGTGAAATCCACTTGCATCCCAATTTTGCCTAAATCTTGTCTAATTTGCGCTCCCATTGCTTCGCGGATACGGTTGCCAGCATTCGTCAGTAAAGTGAAGCGAACGCGATTTCCTTCGGCATCTAATAGTTCCCCTTGGGCATTGTATTTAAATCCAGCTTTTGTCAGCAATTCTTTCGCTTTTTCTGGATTGTAATCGTAGGTTTTTAGTCCTTCTTCAGGTGAAAAATAAAAGGGACTTTGGACGGGAATGGGTGAATCTTGAGGTTTACCCAAGCCACGAAAAGTATTATTAATCATTGTTTTGCGGTCAATAGCATAAGCTACAGCCTGCCGAAATTCTACTGTATTAAACCAACGTGATTTTATGGGATCTACTAGCGGTTTACCATCTCTTCTACCTTTGTTGAGATTAAACAAAACAAATGATGTCACAGTAGTTGGTCCACCATTGTAGATAGTGAAATTACCCTGTTTTTCTTGCTTTTTCAGCAAAGAAAAGTAATCTGCTGTGACTGCGATAGAATCTAAACTACCAGAACGAAATTGCAGCAATGAAGTATCTGTGGATTCCACAATTGACCATACTATTCGTTCAATATAAGGTTGAGATTCTCCTTGTGTCCCTTTGCGCCAATAGTAGGGGTTACGCTGAAAAATTACCCGTTGACTGGTATCGTAACGCTCTAACTTGTAAGGGCCATTGACGATAATTTGCTCCACAGGAGTATCAACGCCCCACTTTGTCAGAAATATGGGCTTACCTTCTTGGTCTTTTGTCTTAATAGATTCTGCGAGAATATGGGCAGGTAAAATGGGTAGTCCTAGAATTTGTAAAAATGGTGCAAATGGTTCTGGAGTAGTGAATTGAACCCGTCGGTTATCGATTTTTTTGACATTAGGTAATGCCCGACTTTCACCAATTCGCAAAACGTCTCTAGTGTCTGTGGGAATTTCTTCATTCAGATAAATCTCGTTATAAGTAAAAACTACATCATCCACTGTTAATGCTTGACCATCAGACCATTTCAAACCCTCTCTGAGAGTGAAGATAAATCCCAAGTCATCATCAGTAGTTTGCCAAGACTCTGCTAAATTCGGCTCTATTTCCCCAGTTATCGGGTTTTGATTGGTTAACCCCTCGTAAGTCAAACTAAATATGTTAGGGACTTCTGAACTGAGGGCATAGTTAAAGGTTTTGGGGTCACTCAGGATGCTGTTTACTAACTGTGGTACTTGAGCGGCTGTACTTTTAAAGTTAGATGGATTGCAAGCCGCAACTGTAATGGCTGCTAGTGAGGCTAGAATTATTGGTAGCCAAAAACGTTTAATTTGATTAGAGATTTTTTTAGTTAATATCATAATTTCTCGTTTAGTTTGATGATCTAGACGTAAACCAGTCAAGAAAATGCTGCGTCATAGTAAAATACCTAATCCCAGCTTGAGGTGTATCAAAATCTGTACTATTATTAATAAATAAATTTTTATCATCTAAATTTAGCTGATAAAAACTGTATACCTTTGTTTAGCTATATGCTAACAATTTACTAATCGCTAGCAACTAATAAAATTACAGCGTAAGCACATATACCTTCTTCTCGACCAACAGGGCCTAACTTTTCGTTAGTGGTAGCTTTTATACCAATTTGATTTGGTAGTAATTCTAAAACAGTCGCTAACTTAGCACGCATTTTTTCAATATGCGGTTTCAATTTGGGACGTTCTGCTACTACTACCGAGTCAATATTCCCGATCTGCCAACCTTGCTCCCTAATGAGCTGATGTACTTGAGTTAATAACACCAAACTATCCGCCCCAGCCCATTGAGGATCAGTAGGGGGAAAATAATGACCAATATCCCCCAGGGATAATGCCCCCAACATGGCATCCATAATGGCGTGAGTTAGTACATCAGCGTCACTATGCCCCAATAAGCCCAGTTCATGAGGAATTTGGATTCCTCCTAAAATTAAAGGGCGATCGCTCACTAATCTATGGATATCGTAGCCGTTACCAATCCGAATATTCATGGTCATTAGTCATTACTAAGTATCTTCTCCCCTGCACCCTGCCCGCTCCCCCTGCCCCCTACTCCCTACTCCCCTGCTTTTCCTGTTGCCATTTTTGCAGCAAATCAGGGCGGCGATCGCCTGTTCTTTGGATTTGTTGTTCATATCGCCATCGGGCAATTTCGGCATGATTGCCAGAAAGCAAGACATCAGGGACTTTCCAGCCCCGAAAATCAGCTGGGCGAGTGTACTGGGGATAATCCAGCAACCCCTCCTCAAAACTTTCGGACTTGAGTGACTCGACTTTGCCCACAGTGCCTGGTAGAAGCCTCACCACACCATTAAGTAATGCCATTGAGGGAATTTCCCCACCCGTGAGAATAAAATCGCCTAAAGACACCTCACGGGTCACTAAATGCAGCACCCTCTCATCGACCCCTTCGTAATGACCACAGATTACTACTAGTTGGTCGTAATTAGTGGCTAATTCTTTGAGCAGGGGTTGATTTATGGTTTGACCCTGGGGACTCATTAAAATAATCTCTCTACGGGGTAGAGTTGGCAGCGACTCCACAGCAGTAAAGATGGGTTCCGGCTTCATCAGCATCCCCACCCCACCGCCGTAGGGTTCATCATCCGCCTTATGATGCTTATCGGTGGTAAAATCTCTGGGGTTAACCAGATTCACCTGGGCAATCTGTTTAGCTAAGGCTTTAGCTAGCAGCCCAGAATTTAAGACTGAGGTAAAACAGTCAGGAAAAAGTGTAACTATATCAAAGCGCACAGTAATTCGTATTCGAGAACACTAATCTTAAATTTGAATGTCTAGCAAACACAATCAGTCAATGTAGGATAGAACTACAGATAAGTTTAATCAATAGTGACTAAAACTACCAGAACTATTGATGTTAGGTAGGATCAAAAGTTTTTCTAATTACTTAATTTGTGTTTAAATATTGTCACAAGTACATTTAAATTAATAATCTGACTAAGTTAACAACTTCGGTGGCTGCATAGCCCCAGCCTCAAAAAAAGCGTGTTAAAACCTGATGGATACCAATACCAGAGGGAAAACGGACGTTTTATTCCACGGGGGAAACCCCTGCACACCAAGTGTCAAATCTAGTCTCCCAAGCATTATTTTGCCAGTCTGGAAAAAGTGTACAGGTGGACAACAAGGAACCTTGGCTTTGAGGAACAGCTACGGATACATAAAAATAGAGGCTTCTCTTAACGGAGACGCTGCGCGAATATGTATACCAAGCAAGAAGTTAAATCGACCACTTACCTCGATCATAACTTCGGACAAGTTCCCTCTCCAAAAAGCTCAGTGCAAAAATTATCAGCCGACTGATAGCCTGCGTGGCAATGGCCTAAACCTTGTTAAATTCACCTGAAGTTGTTGACAGGAGAAACATAATGCCGCAATTAAAAGCTAAATCGCTGGAAATGAGGACACCCCAAGCAACTAAAACCGCCGTTCTGGTTATCGGAGGCGCAGAAGATAAAGTTCATGGACGCGATATCCTCAGAACTTTTGTTGGTCGTGCTGGTGCTAGTAAGGCCTATATTACAATTATTCCATCGGCTTCTCGCGAACCCGCTATCATCGGTAGTAGGTATATTCGCCTGTTTGAAGAAATGGGTGCCGAAAAGGTCGAAATTTTAGACATCCGCGAACGGGAACAGTGTGAAACTCCCGAAATCAAAGAATCATTGGAAGCCTGTACTGGTGTATTTCTGACAGGAGGCGATCAATTACGTCTTTGTGGCGTACTTTCAGATACACCAGCGATGGAAATTATCCGACAACGAGTGCGAGCCGGACAGCTGACCCTAGCAGGCACTAGTGCGGGGGCTGCTGTCATGGGTCATCACATGATTGCTGGCGGTGGTAGTGGTGAAACTCCAAATCGTTCCTTGGTCGATATGGCAACGGGTTTAGGTTTTATTCCCGAAGTGATTGTTGACCAGCATTTTCACAATCGTAACCGTATGGGTCGCCTGATTAGTGCGATCGCAGCTCATCCCGATCGTCTCGGTATTGGCATTGATGAAGATACCTGTGCTGTATTTGAACGTGATGGTTGGCTACAAGTTGTCGGTAAAGGCAGTGTCACCATTGTCGATCCCACAGAAGTTACCCATACCAATGAACCTCACGTCGGCGCAAATGAACCTCTAACTGTGCATAATTTACGACTGCACATCCTCAGCTATGGCGATCGCTTCCATTTGTACCAGAGGACTGTACTACCTGCTGTGCATCGAATCTCTAGCTGAGGGAATAAAGTATGCTCGGTTACACTGTGTTGTTGCTTGCAGCCGAAGGCATCGCTGACTGGGTTTCTTGCTGTAAAAAAATCATAAGCATACCATGAAAAAGAAAAAACTGTTTGTTAGGAACAGTTTAGCGATCAATTTCAGTAAGAAACTAGAATTTCGGTTCCGAATCTCCATCTACCTATTCCCATGAGAATCCTCAAGATCCAGACCTTACGTGGCCCAAATTACTGGAGCATTCGACGCCATAAGCTGATCGTCATGCGCCTCGATTTAGAAAAACTTGCCGAGATGCCCTCGAATGAAATCCCTGGCTTTTATGAAGGATTAGTAGAGGCGCTACCAAGTCTGGAGGGTCACTATTGCTCGCCTGGCTGTCGCGGTGGTTTTCTAATGCGGGTCAAAGAAGGCACCATGATGGGCCATATCGTGGAACACGTAGCCCTAGAACTCCAGGAATTAGCCGGAATGCACGTCGGCTTTGGGCGCACCCGTGAAACTGCCACACCTGGAATTTTCCAGGTAGTAATCGAGTACCTGAATGAGGAAGCGGGACGCTACGCTGGACGAGCTGCTGTGCGGCTGTGCCAAAGTATCGTTGATAGAGGTCGTTATCCCAAAGCCGAACTCGAGCAAGATATTCTCGACCTGAAAGACTTATACCGCGAATCTTCTTTAGGGCCTTCCACAGAAGCAATCGTTAAAGAAGCCGAAAAACGGGGTATTCCCTGGACACAATTGAGCGCCCGCTTTTTGATTCAGATGGGTTACGGCGTGAATCAGAAGCGTATGCAGGCCACAATGACCAATAAAACCGGTATTTTGGGTGTAGAACTAGCTTGCGACAAAGAAGCGACCAAACGCATTCTCGCCGCAGCTGGCGCTCCAGTTCCCAGAGGTACGGTGATTAACTTTTTAGACGACCTCGAAGAAGCCATTGAATATGTTGGCGGCTATCCCATCGTCATCAAACCATCGGATGGTAATCACGGACGTGGTATTACCATTGATATTAGAACCTGGGATGAAGCTGAAGCAGGTTATGAGGCGGCCAGACTTGTCTCTCGGTCAATTATTATTGAGCGCTATTACGTTGGGCGAGACCATCGGGTACTAGTTGTAGATGGCAAAGTCGTAGCAGTAGCCGAACGCGTTCCAGCTCACGTAGTTGGTAATGGCAGATCCACCATTGGCGATCTAGTGGAAGAAACCAACCAAGATCCTAATCGCGGTGACGGTCACGATAAAATCCTCACGAAAATTGAACTAGATCGCAACAGCTACCAACTGTTAGAAAGGCAAGGTTACACTCTCAATAGCGTACCACCAAAGGGAGTAATTTGTTACCTGCGAGCAACGGCCAATTTAAGTACGGGTGGTAGTGCTATAGATCGCACTGACGAAATCCATCCAGAAAATGTTTGGCTAGCACAAAGGATAGTAAAAATTATTGGTTTGGATATCGCTGGACTCGATATTGTCACTACAGATATTAGTCGTCCTCTGAGAGAAATGGATGCTGTAATTGTGGAAGTAAATGCTGCACCTGGTTTCAGGATGCACGTTGCCCCAAGTATTGGCACTCCCCGCAACGTTGCCGGCGCAGTGATGGATATGCTGTTTCCCAACCAACAATCGGGACTGATTCCGATATTAAGTGTCACAGGTACTAATGGTAAAACCACTACAACTCGACTATTAGCACATATTTACAAGCAGACAGGGAAAGTAGTCGGATATACAACTACAGATGGGACTTACATCGGTGAATACTTAGTTGAATCTGGAGATAATACTGGGCCGCAAAGCGCTCACGTGATTCTCGAAGATCCAACTGTAGAAGTAGCGGTGCTGGAAACGGCTCGTGGTGGGATTCTTCGCTCTGGACTAGGGTTTGAAAATGCTAACGTCGGTGTAGTGCTGAACGTAGCTGCTGATCATCTCGGCATAGGTGATATAGATACTATCGATCAGTTAGCTAACCTGAAGAGTGTCGTAGCCGAAGCTGTTTTTCCTGATGGCTACGCAGTTCTGAACGCTGATGATCACCGTGTGGCGGCAATGGCAGAGAGAACAAAAGCTAATATTGCCTACTTCACAATGAATCCTGACTCGGAATTAGTGCGGAAGCACATTCAAAAGGGAGGAGTAGCCGCAGTTTACGAAAATGGCTATCTGTCAATTGTTAAAGGTGATTGGACGCATCGCATCGAAAGAGCCGAAAATATTCCCTTGACAATGGGCGGACGTGCGCCGTTTATGATTGCTAATGCTTTAGCAGCTAGTTTGGCAGCCTTTGTCCAAAACGTCACAATTGAAGAGATTCGGGCTGGCTTGAAGACCTTCCGGGCTTCGGTAAGTCAAACGCCAGGACGGATGAATTTATTTAATCTAGGGAAATATCACGCTTTAGTAGACTATGCTCACAATCCAGCTAGTTACGAAGCCTTGGGTTCTTTTGTCCGGAATTGGACCACAGGAGAGCGCATTGGCGTAGTTGGTGGCCCTGGCGATCGCCGTGATGAAGATTTTGTTACCTTGGGTAAATTATCCGCAAATATTTTTGACCACATCATTGTCAAAGAAGATGATGATACCAGGGGACGGTCACGGGGATCAGCCGCCGAATTGATTACTCAAGGCATCACCGAAGTTAATCCAAATTCTCGTTATGAATCGATTTTGGATGAAACCGCAGCGATTAATAAAGCTTTAGATATGGCTCCCGATAACAGTCTGGTGGTAATTTTGCCAGAAAGTGTCAATCGAGCTATCAAGTTAATCAAGCTGCGTGGTTTAGTGACAGAGGAGGTACAGCCACAAAATACCTCCACAACCATCGTAGACAACCAAAATGGGGTGACATCTTCTGTGATCAATACATTGCTATAGTCACACAGTAGAGACGGATAATCGCGTCTCTACCATTGGCTATTGCTTTTCCTGTTCAACAGTGGTGTCATCATCATGAGAGTTGAGTTCTTCCTTAAAACCCCGTAAGGTTTTACCCAGGGCATTTCCCAATTCAGGAAGTTTTTTAGGGCCAAAAATGACAATGGCGACTACGGCAATTATCACTACTTCCGGCAATCCCAGTCCAAACATAATGTCTTGCCTGTTAAGGGTACATAAATATTAACGTAGCATTATCTGGTGATTTCCATACGTAACCAATCACTTAATTCATGAGCTAGCCATTCTAGTTCTGCTTCAGATTGAATAGCACTGGAATTGATACCAAGTTGATATTTTTGTACTCCTGCCCAAATCTCTAATTGAGCCGCCACTGTAGTTTTATCTCCGTCAGAGTCTTTTGTGATATGTCTGGGAATATAAACGAGTTTAGTAATGCTATTTCTGGGCGCTGGCGGGGGACTAAGATATCGGACTCCGAATAGCTCATATGCCAAGGCAATTTCCTCGTTATCTAAACTTAGTATAATTTTGCCAAATAAACCCAGCAATAAAGTCCTCAACATGAAAAAGCCAGCCCCCCAAAAAGGCAGTGAGAACAACGCAAAGGGGACGTTGAGCGGAAAAGGTGCAGAAAGAGCGCCAATTGTCCAAAAAAGGATAAAGGAATTCCAGGCGATCGCAAATAAACCTGTAAATAGCATCGACGGCTTAAAGCCAACTGGTGGAATCAGAATTTCTAAATGACCCCAGTTATTGGTGAGATCCAAGTTCTTGGTGAGTTGAATTTTACTCCCAGCAGGTTTGACAATATTTAAAGCATCAGGAATCTTCAAATCGGACTCATTCAAAGCTTTCAATGCTGACTCAGCAGAACTTGGCCGCAATGCTAAATTCGGTTCAGTCATCCACTGTAACCAACGAGTCAAGCCGGGACTCAGATGAGTTAGTTGCTCAAACTGAATGCGAAAATCCTTTTGAGGTAAATCGGCGGGATGGTTTCCTGTGATTAAATAAATTAAAGTTGCGCCTAAACTATAAAGGTCAGAAGCCGGAACAGTCCGCGCCCCAAATTGCTCTGGAGGCATATAACCATAAGTTCCGACTACTGTTCTGGTTCCGCCTTCTGTGGCGAGGACGGTTTGTACTGAACCAAAATCTACTAGGTAAACTTGACCGACACTATTCCCAGAACGTTCACCCAATAAAATATTGCTAGGCTTAAGATCACGGTGAATCACAGGGGGATGTAACCCATGTAGGTAAATCAGAATTTCTAAAAGGGCTGTGGCGACTTGTTTAACTTCAGTTTCTGTAAAAGTGCGCCCAGTTTGTAAATATTGTTCTAAAGTTTGAGCAGGGATATAACTTTGTACTAGAGCAAATCCTTTAATGTTGGGTGAATTTACTTCAAAATAGTTTAAATAGCGAGGGATGGCAGGATGGGACAAAGATTTTAAAGTTTCGGCTTCACGCTCAAACAGCTTGAGATCATCCCATTCAAAGTCACTATTAAACGAGAGTAACTTGATAACTACCAATTCCCCAGTTACTTGATCCCTAGCTAATAGCGATCGCCGCCCTGACTTTTTTCCCAATAGCTGCTGGACTTCGTAGCGGTCGCCTAAAATTTCGCTGACCATAATGGTTGCTGATAACGCTAGACATTAAAAGACTACTTCGTGGGTTATTTCTACATTTAACCAATCACTTAACTCATGGGCTAGCCATTCCAGTTCTGCTTCAGATTGAATACTACCAAAGGTTAGCCATTCCAGTTTCTTTTCAGAGTGAATACTCGGATTGACACCAAGCTGATACTTTTGTACTCCTGCTAGAATCTCCAATTGTGCTGATACTGTAGTGTAACCTTCAGGATCTTTATTAATATGTCTGGGAATATAAACGAGTTTAGTGATACTTTCTCTGGGCGATGGACGGGGACGACGAAATTTAAATCCTAATTCATATTGGTAGGAAATTTGCTGGTGATCTAAATGTAGTCTGATATTGCCAAATAACCCCACCAATATAGTATATACCGTGAAAAAGCCAATCCCCCAAAAAGGCAGTGAAGCCACAATAAAGGGGATGTTGGCAGGAAAAGGGAGAGAAAGAACTTTAATTGTCCACAATAACAGAAACGAATTCCAGGCGATCGCAAATAAACCTGTGAATAGCATCGACGGCTTAAAGCCAACTGGTGGAATCAGAATTTCTAAATGACCCCAGTTATTGGTGAGATCCAAGTTCTTGGTGAGTTGAATTTTACTCCCAGCAGGTTTGACAATATTTAAAGCATCAGGAATCTTCAAATCGGACTCATTCAAAGCTTTCAATGCTGACTCAGCAGAACTTGGCCGCAATGCTAAATTCGGTTCAGTCATCCACTGTAACCAACGAGTCAAGCCGGGACTCAGATGAGTTAGTTGCTCAAACTGAATGCGAAAATCCTTTTGAGGTAAATCGGCGGGATGGTTTCCTGTGATTAAATAAATTAAAGTTGCGCCTAAACTATAAAGGTCAGAAGCCGGAACAGTCCGCGCCCCAAATTGCTCTGGAGGCATATAACCATAAGTTCCGACTACTGTTCTGGTTCCGCCTTCTGTGGCGAGGACGGTTTGTACTGAACCAAAATCTACTAGGTAAACTTGACCGACACTATTCCCAGAACGTTCACCCAATAAAATATTGCTAGGCTTAAGATCACGGTGAATCACAGGGGGATGTAACCCATGTAGGTAAATCAGAATTTCTAAAAGGGCTGTGGCGACTTGTTTAACTTCAGTTTCTGTAAAAGTGCGCCCAGTTTGTAAATATTGTTCTAAAGTTTGAGCAGGGATATAACTTTGTACTAGAGCAAATCCTTTAATGTTGGGTGAATTTACTTCAAAATAGTTTAAATAGCGAGGGATGGCAGGATGGGACAAAGATTTTAAAGTTTCGGCTTCACGCTCAAACAGCTTGAGATCATCCCATTCAAAGTCACTATTAAACGAGAGTAACTTGATAACTACCAATTCCCCAGTTACTTGATCCCTAGCTAATAGCGATCGCCGCCCTGACTTTTTTCCCAATAGCTGCTGGACTTCGTAGCGGTCGCCTAAAATTTCGCTGACCATTATGATTGCTGATAACGCTGAGTTTAAGAGCTTTCTTCGCTGATGGCTTGTCATATTGGGCAAGCTGATATCTTTAGTATAATTGTGTCTTTCTATGCCCTCCCAAATTTGGCCTTATATTACCCCTGGTATTCCCGATGAATTATTTGAGCATTTGCCTGGTATTCCCTTCAGCCAGCGAGAAGTTCGGTTATTATTGATTTCTCAACTGCGGCTCAAACCTGATTCTGTATTATGGGATATTGGGGCGGGAACGGGGACGATTCCCGTAGAAGCAGGGCTACTGTGTCCTCAAGGAAAGATTATTGCCGTAGAACGAGACGAAGATGTAGCCAAATTAATTAGGCGCAACTGCGATCGCTTTGAAGTCAAAAATGTGGAAATAATTGAAGGTAGCGCCCCAGAGTGTTTGCATGATCTCAAAGTAGCACCTGACCGAGTTTGTATTGAGGGAGGAAAACTCATCCAAGACATTTTGCCAGCAGTATGGCATTATTTGCCCTCATCGGGTAGAGTTGTCGCCACAGCTGCTAATCTAGAAGGCTTGTATGCTATTTCTCAAAGCTTCTCTGTGTTGCGAGCCAGAAATATTGAAGTCGTCCAATCTGCGGTTAACCGTTTAGAGACACGCGGCTTTTCTCAAACCTTTACATCTGTTGATCCCATTTTTATCCTCAGTGGTGAGAAACTAGACTAGATTCAAAGGATGAAAACTGATGCATAAAGGATAAATCACACCTCATACTTCAGACTTCATCCTTTATACTTCATACTTACTTTTATGCCTTGGTCTCGGATTATTAGTGGAATTGTCGCGATCGCCCTTGCTCTGGTTGCAACCCTTTTGGGTGGCTGGTATTTTACCATCGCCATTGCGATCGTCGTGTTTTTAGGTCAAGAAGAATATTTTAATTTGGTACGAGCTAGAGGTATTGTTCCTGCTGCTAAAACAACGATGTTTGTCAGCCAAGCCTTACTGGTGATTTGTAACCTTAATCAAACTTTGGCTGATGCCATCATGCCAATAGCTGGGACGCTAATTTGTTTTTATTTGCTGTTTCAACCAAAAATGGCGACGATTGCCGATATTTCTGCTTCAATCATGGGACTATTTTATGTGGGTTACTTATCAAGTTACTGGGTAAGATTACGCACCCTGGGCAGTTTAGCCCACAGCAATCTCCCTTTTGGTGGTTACTGGCCTACAGATTGGACAAATATCTTACAGGAAAAAAGTTTCGCCTCTTTACCACAAGGATTGACTTTGACAGTGTTAACTTTCTTGTGTATTTGGGCAGCTGATATTGGTGCTTACGTTATTGGCAAATTCTTTGGGAAAACCCCTTTGTCTGACATCAGTCCCAAAAAGACTGTTGAGGGTGCCGTCTTTGGCATCGCTGCCAGCATTGTCGTAGCCATAGCTGGAGCCTATTACTTGCATTTGCCACAATTCCTGTTTACTGGTGTAGCACTGGGTTTACTGATTGGTATTGCCAGTCTTTTGGGTGATCTCACCGAGTCTATGCTCAAACGTGATGCTGGGGTTAAGGACTCAGGTCAGTTGATCCCCGGTCACGGTGGCATTTTAGACCGTACAGATAGTTATATCTTTACCGCCCCCTTGGTTTACTATTTCGTGACTCTTCTATTGCCCTTGATAGCAAATATCTGAGCAGGAAGAGGCAGGAGGGCAGGAGTGAAGACGCAGGGGGGCAGGGGGCAGGGTGCAGGGGTGAAGAAACTTACTCAGTACTCAGCACTTTCCCCGCTCCTGTACGGGCGGGTTTACCAAGGATTTTGACGAACCGCAGACTGATTACTTAAACCCGCCCCTACCCACTCAGCACTTTCCTCACTCCTGTACGGGCGGGTTTACTAAGGATTTTGACGCACCACAGACTGATTACTTAAACCCGCCCCTACCCACTCAGCACTTTCCCCACCCAGCACTTTTTTAAGGATTTATATTAATTCTTCCTTGACAGACCAGCTTGCCTGGGAGCAAACTGAGTTCTTGAATATCCACATCTGAACCAAGATCCAGATTGTAACTATGCTCATCCTCTAAAAGTGGGACTTCGTTTTGGATGGCTTGGATTTTCTCTAGCTTCAATTCATGACCGCCAACTAAGTTTAAATTTAAACAAATGTCCAGGGGTGTGGGTTCGCTTGCAGGTGATATAATAGATTTGAGTATAATTTTATTATTACCAAGTATTATTTCTTGCCAAGAAATTAGCTGAGATTTTAAACAGTCTTCTGGTAAGATTTTAGATACTACATCATTTAAAGCTGTAGATAATAGTTCAGATGAGAGAGAAGTATTGAGATCCTTTTCTTCGACGATCAGATTGCCAACTACTGGTACTATTTCTAAGAGTTTTACTGGTTTACCCTTGAGTATGGCTCCTATGTTTATCTGAATATTTTCAGCTATGAGTTGAATTCGTGTAATATTAAGGCCTTGATACACGGCATCACTTGCCAAAATAGATACCCAAGGTATACAACCAGAGAGAATTTGGCGATCGCTCGCTTTAATCTCGACTTCTAGCTGCGAAACTTCGCTGACTTGCGATTTTAACCAAAGCTTGAGCGCTTTTGTGAGGACGTTTGTAATGATGGGGATTTTGTGTAATCTTTGATTGGGTAATTTTTCCATTAAACCACTTGATTGATGGGTATTTGCTCAACCACTCAGTGAACTAAAATAAGCTTTAAATGTAACATTGATAGCTCCTCAGCACAAAACACAAATATTATCTTTATTATCTAAAAACTTTAGATTATACACAGTAATTTCAACATGGAGGCACGGGTACAAAAAATTTTGGCGCAATGGGGAATCGCCTCACGTCGCGAAGCTGAAGAAATGATTCGGCGATCGCGTGTGCAGGTCAATGGAACCCCTGCACATTTAGGTCAGAAAGTTGACCCAAAAAAAGATAAGATTTGTGTAGATGGTCAGCCAGTCTCTGCCCAGCAACAGCCGCCTTTAATGTATTTATTGCTACACAAACCAGGCGGAGTAGTTTCCACTTGCCACGACCCACAAGGAAGAAAAACAGTTTTGCATTTACTGCCTCCAGAATTACGGGTAGGTTCAGGTTTGCACCCAGTTGGTCGTTTAGATGCAGAATCAACTGGAGCATTAATTCTCACCAACGATGGAGACTTGACATTTGGACTCACCCATCCAAGTCACAGTATTCCTAAGACATATCAGGTTTTAGTAAAAGGACATCCCTCTGAAGCAGTGCTAGAAATGTGGTGTCAAGGTGTGGTCTTAGAAGGGAGAAAAACACGTCCTGCAAAAGTCCGTTTAATCGATACTCTTGCTAAAAATACCCATTTAGAAATAGTTTTAAAGGAGGGGAGAAACAGACAAATCCGCCGTGTAGCCCAACAGTTGGGATATCCAGTAATTAAGCTACATCGTACTGCCATAGGCCCCATTCAATTACAAACGCCAAATATACCCTTGTTGGATGAGGGTAACTATCGTTCTCTAAAAGACGCTGAAGTTCTCTTTTTAAAAGAGCATATTAAGCATCTACCTGTTAAAGATTTAGTTGAGGTCAGGAGATCCAAAAAAGCATGAAATGGCTAAAAAGTAAAGGTACACAGCAGCCCAAAGTTTCATTCAAACAACAACAATCGGAAAAATTGGCAGAACTGGGCGCTCGTCTGTGGGCTTCTCGTGAAGAACGTGCTTTATCACTAGAAGAAATGGTAGTTCTGACCAAAATTCCCCGGCGGTTGTTACAAGCCATTGAAGAAGGTAAATTAGATGACCTGCCAGAACCAGTTTATATTCAAGGCTTAATCAGACAATTTGCCGACGCATTAAGCTTGAATGGAGTAGAATTTGCCAGTAGTTTTCCTGTTGGTTCTCAAGCCGTGAGTTTACCGCCGACGGAAAAGAATCAGTCAATTGGTCTATTACGTCCTGTCCACCTTTACTTACTTTACATATTCGTCATTGTATGCTCTGTAAGTAGCTTATCTCAATTACTGAATAATAATGTTCTGAGCGACAGTAATCAAGAGTCAAGACGAGAAACTGTTTTAAAACCAGAGCTAAATCAATTAAATTCCCCAGAATCAAGTAATTCACAACCAATTAGTAATAACCCCAATTCCATCAATACCAATAAGTCAGTACATATTGGTGTTACCTTGCAGGCATCATCCTGGATTCGTGTAGTGGCTGATGGCAAAATTGAGTTTGAAGGGGTTCTCCCAGAAGGATCTCAGCGCACTTGGAAAGCCGAAGAACAACTAACCGTAAAAACTGACAATGCGGGTAGTGTGTTGATGAGTGTGAATCAGCAACAAGCCCAGCGCATGGGAGAACCAGGAAAAGAGAGAGAAATCAAGATAGCTGCTAAACCTAGGTCATAAGCAAGGGCTTAGTAGGGGCGGATTTAGTAATATTCTTCACATTCTCGTTGATGTTGAATGATACAGAACTTCCCGGTGTTATGAGGTACAAGAACCCCACCCCCAACCCCCTCCCCGCAAGCGAGGAGGGGGCTATGATGCAATACCGTTCAGTTAGCGTCAAAAACCTTAAAATGTGTAGGTTGGGTTGAGGAACGAAACCCAACATTTCCGGGGGCTTGTTGGGTTTCACTGCGTACCCCTACGGGGAAGCAAGCTACAACCCAACCTACAATTTATCCTTAACTGAACCGTATTGGGCTATGATGTACTTCATTCAAGTGCATACCGCTATATCTGTCAACCCGCCCGTACTGGGTACTGGAAAGTTTTTCTCCCCTGCACCCTGCACCCTGCACCTCTACCTCTTCATCTTGCCTGGGGTGCGCGTCCATAGAGTTGAGTGAGATTTTTCAGCCTTTCTCCTAATTCTGGTGTCAATAATGACGGCTGATAACGCCAATCCCAGTTACCCTCAGCAGTACTGGGGAAATTCATCCGCGCCTCAGTTCCCAAGCCTAAAATATCTTGTAAAGGAATAATTGCTTGATTAGCGATAGAACTTAAAGCTAGTCGAATTACATCCCAGTGAATACCTTCGTCACTGATACAACCTAAATACAGTAGTAAGTTGCGCTTTTCCCAATCATTAGCTTGATTGAACCAGCCTACAGTTGTGTCATTATCGTGAGTACCTGTATAAACTACAGCATTACGGGTGTAGTTGAAGGGTAAAAAAGCATTACCGGGATCAGAACCAAAGGCAAATTGCAAAACCTTCATACCGGGAAATTCATACTTATCCCGCAGTGCTTCTACTTCTGGGGTAATTACTCCCAAATCTTCTGCTAAAACTGGTAAAGTCCCCAATTTATCTTTAATTGCATCAAATAATTCATCTCCTGGGGCTTTCATCCACACTCCATTCATTGCTGTGTCTTCTCCTTGTTCCACAGCCCAGTAAGCCTCAAACCCCCGGAAGTGGTCAATGCGAATTACATCTATATAATCCAGCATTGCTTCAAAGCGACCCAGCCACCACTTAAAGTCTTGTTTTTGTAATTCTTCCCAGTTATAAACCGGATTGCCCCATAATTGACCAGTTTCACTAAAGTAATCTGGTGGAACTCCCGCCATTAATGCGGGTTCTCTAGTCTCTTCATCTAGACAAAAGATATGGGGATGCGCCCAGACATCGGCGCTATCTTGGGCTACATAGATAGGAATATCGCCAATAATATAAATCCCGCTCATGTTGGCATAAGATTTGAGTTCTGACCACTGGCGGAAAAATTCAAATTGGACAAACTTATAATAATAAATTTCAGAGGCTAATTTTTCCTTAGCTTGATCCATTGCGGCTGGTTCACGTTTGACAAGTTCTGATTTCCAAGTGTGCCAGCTGGTATTATCATTAGCATCTTTTAGCGCCATAAATAAGGCGTAATCATCCAGCCAATAGGCTTTGCTGTCACAAAACCCGGCAAATTCCTTTTGTTGGAAAGGTGTTGCTTTAACTTGAAAATTCTCGCAAGCTTTTTTGAGCAATGCGATTTTGATTGAATTTACTTGGTCGTAATCTACTTTAGATTCGTTAAATACTGGTAAATTAGCAAAGTCTTCTTCAGATAGTAAACCTTGTTCTTGCAGTTGTTCTGGGCTGATAAGCATGGGGTTTCCCGCCATTGCTGAATATGCAGCATAGGGAGAATTACCGTATCCAGTCGGTCCTAATGGTAAGACTTGCCAATATTGCTGATAAGTTTCTCTGAGGAAATCAATAAATTTATAGGCTTCTAAGCCTAAGTCGCCAATACCAAATCGGCTGGGAAAGGATGTAGGATGCAGCAAAATTCCACTGGATCTAGGAAAAGGCATATTTAACTTCAAATATAGAAATGAGTGATCCCATAGAATCTATCATGCTGAGGTCAGCATTGAAAGCTGTCGTCAGATGTAAGAATATGGCGAAAGTCAAAAGTCAAAAGTTAAAAGTTGTAGGGTGGGTTAGGCGCACAAGATTCAGATGATGAGCAAGATTTGCATCAGTTGCGCCGTAACCCACCTTTGCGAGGTAAATGGTGGGTTACGCTCTCGCTAACCCACCCTACTGGACTGACAAGCCTAAAATAGTGCATTAGACGTAGGTTGGGTTAAGCGCAGCGCAACCCAACGCTGCCAATGATGTTGGGTTTCCTTACGTCAACCCAACCTACAATTTTTCAATTTTTTGCAACATTTTAAGCTTGTCACGCCACTACTGGGGTTGGTAATTTTGTCATGTCCTAACTGCCTTGGCGGTTGCTATATTTTCCCCAATGACTAATAACCAATGACCGAAATCTAAAATCTAAAATCCAAAATTGTATGACTTATAGAAATCCTGCACCGACGGTTGATATCATCATTGAGTTGGTGGATCGTCCACATCGACCGATAGTGTTAATTGAGCGTCATAATTCACCTTTGGGTTGGGCTATTCCTGGTGGTTTTGTTGATTATGGTGAGGCTGTGGAAGTGGCGGCGCGGCGGGAGGCTGAGGAAGAAACGGGTTTAAAGGTGGAGTTGGTTGAACAGTTTTTGGTCTATTCTGACCCTGACCGGGATGCCCGTCAGCATACTATCAGTATTGTGTTTTTGGCAACTGCATCGGGGGAACCAATGGCGGGTGATGATGCTAAGAATATAGCCGTTTTTGAGTCTTGGCGTGTGCCGAGTAATTTATGTTTTGACCATGACCGGATTTTGCAGGATTATTGGCGGTATCGGCATTATGGGCTGCGTCCAAGGTTGGGTTTTGATTAACTAACCGCCAAGTCGCCAAGAACGCCAAGAGAAGAGGTGATTTCTGCGATTATACTGAAATAATGGTATTTTAGGGTGCTTTATGAATGCTGAGACACTGTTAGAGAAATATGCCGCAGGAGAACGGCAATTTCAAAAAGTAAATCTGGCGGAGGAAAATCTCAAAGGTGCTAACTTAAGTGAGATTGATCTATATGGTACAAATTTGAAGGGAACTGATTTAAGTGAAGCAAACTTAACTAAAGCAAGCTTTAATAGTGCAAACTTTACTAAAGCGTCTCTCAAAAATGCCGATTTACATAGTGTTACTGCTTCTTCATCAATATTTAGTTGGGCAGACCTAAATAGTGCTGACTTAAGTTGGTCAACCTTGAATGATGCTCAGTTTAACTCGGCAAACTTAGAAGAAGCAACTCTGATCGGGGTAAATTTAACCAATGCCAAATTATCATTTGCAAATCTAGATATGGCAAATCTTAGTGGTGCAAATCTTAATAACGCAAATCTTAATAATGCTTCATTAGGCGGAGCAAATTTGAGTAAGGCTTTTTTGAATAAAGCAGACTTGGAAGAATCATACTTAATCGGAGCTAATTTTACTCTGGCAACTTTAAAGGAAGCCAACTTACAAAAAGCCAAAATTCAAGGAGCTAAATTTCAGAGAGCAAATCTAACTCAAGTTGATTTCTCAGGGATGAATTTAGCTAATTGCGATTTTACAGGTGCAAATCTTCTAGTTACAAACCTGACAAAAGCTATTCTTCAAGGGGCAAATTTAGAACGGGCGATACTGCAATATGCAAATCTGACTAGAGCAAATCTAGATGGTGCAAATCTCAGAAGAGCAGATTTAACCGGAGCCAATATTTACGGTGCAACCTTCAAAAATGCTGACCTAACTGGTGCGATAATGCCTGATGGGGAAGTTTATCAGCCGACAACCTCTGAGGGGGAAATTGGTCAGCCAGAAACATTATTAGAAAAAGTGATATTTATGACTCGTGAAGTAATTCGCACAGATAACGCACCGGCTCCAGTGGGACCATATAATCAGGCGATCGCCGCTTCGGGTAAAATGATCTTCGTAGCTGGTCAAATTGCCATTGACCCTCGTCTCGGTGATGTCGTCTACACAGATGATGTGAAAAAGCAAGCCGAGCAGTTAATGGCTAATATGGAGGCTATTCTGATTGCATCTGGTGCAACCTTTGAAAACGTTGTCAAAACCACAGTATTTTTAGCTGATATGAATGATTTTGCCGCAGTCAATGCGATTTATGCAAAATATTTTCCTGAAGAAACAGCCCCAGCCCGTGCTTGTGTGCAAGTGTCGCGTCTGCCAAAGAATGTTTTAGTGGAAATTGATTGTGTAGCAGTAATTTGAAAACTTGATTTGGATTAACGAACCGCCAAGTCGCCAAGAACGCCAAGAGAAGAGAGAATTTCTGCGATTATACTGGGTTGGTGGTATTTTAGGGTGCTTTATGGATGCTGAGGGATTCTTGGAGAGATATGCAAAAGGTCATCGGGACTTTAAGGAAGCAAACTTAAGAGGAGTAGAACTCAAAGGTGCAGAATTAAATGAGATAAACCTATACAAATCAAATTTGAGTGGAGCAGATTTAAGTAAAGCAACACTAAAAAAAGCTCATCTTTGGGAAGCAAACCTATCTAGGGCATTTTTAAAATGTACTAATTTGAGCAAAATTCAGGGCGGATCGCTGAATTTCAGTTTGGCTGACCTGACTGGTGCGGATTTAAGCTACGCAAATTTGAAAGAGGCAAATTTTTTTAGGGCAGATTTAACAGAAGCAAACTTGACTCAGGCTGATGTCACTAACGCATTATTTGAAAATGCCAATCTCCAAAAAGCTCAACTTCGGGGAGTCAGTCTGGATAATTCTAATTTATCAGGGGTGAATTTAGCTGAGGCTGATTTAGTCGGAGTATCGCTAGAACAAGCAAATCTTCAAGAAGCCTGTTTGCAAGGAGCAAATTTAGAAAGAACCAATTTTGCCAGTGCAAATTTAATGCTGGCAAATTTTGATGGTGCAAATCTGAAAAAGGCGAATTTAACTGGAGCAAATATTTACGGTGCAACCTTTAAAAATGCTGACCTCACTGGTGCGATAATGCCTAATGGGCAAGTTTACCAGCCGACAACCTCTGAGGGGGAAATTGGTCAGCCAGAAACATTATTAGAAAAAGTGATATTTATGACTCGTGAAGTAATTCGCACAGATAACGCACCGGCTCCAGTGGGACCATATAATCAGGCGATCGCCGCTTCGGGTAAAATGATCTTCGTAGCTGGTCAAATTGCCATTGACCCTCGTCTCGGTGATGTCGTCTACACAGATGACGTAAAAAAGCAAACCGAGCAGGTAATGGCTAATATGGAAGCTATTTTAATTGCATCTGGTGCGAAATTTGAAAACGTGGTCAAAACCACAGTATTTTTAGCTGATATGAATGATTTTGCCACAGTAAATGCGGTTTACGCTCAATATTTTTCTGAAGAAACAGCCCCAGCCCGTGCTTGTGTGCAGGTTTCTCGTCTACCAAAAAATGTTTTAGTAGAAATCGATTGTATAGCAGTAATTTAATCTACTCTTGCCCCCCTCCTCGCTTGCGGGGAGGGGCTGGGGGTGGGGTTTCCGGGTTAAGCGATCGCCTTGAGAAATATTATCAAATTTAGGCGATGGGCAAAGCCCCACCGAAGGCGATGAGCAAAGCTCCGCCGTAGGCGATCGCACACCACAAAAAACACAAATAAATACTTATTAAATTTTCTCAATAAAAAATCACAAAATTACCAGCAGATTCAGCGCAATTTGCTCTGGCGCATAACTTGCTGCTCTTCTTCTTCTCGATTATCGGCAAAATGCTTGTCCATAATTACAGGAACTTGTTTACATGGAATACGACTATAGCGGGTTTTGTCTGGCATCACTACATTCGGCCCAGCCTTGCAATTTTTCATGCAGCCAGTACCTTTAATCGTCACTTGGTCTTCCAAACCGCGATGACTTAAAGCCGCCTCCAATGCTTGACAAACCTCTTTACCACCACGTTTCATACAATCAGACTTTTGACACACTAAAATTGTGTGTTTATTTTTAGCTGATTTCGCCTTATTCGTTTTCATTGCTGCGGATTCCTCTACTGGGGTAGCAATTGCGACTCTCCCACTCTCAGAACGTGCTGCCATTACACGCTCGGCTTTTAATGTAACTTTATCCTTTTTTATATCATGCTTTTTATAACCAACAACTTGCAGCCAAGTTCCTGGGGCTAAACGCAAGTCAAAAGCCATACGTAAATGTTTAGCGAGTTTAACATAACATTCACCCTCGGAAGTCCCTAATAACAAGCCTTTGACCTTGTAGCCATCTTTAATTACCAAATCAATTAATCTTCCTTCCAGGCAAAACTCTGAAATGTCTGTACTGTAAGATGCACTCATTTTCCTTAACCTCCTGTTAACTAACTCAGTCTGAATATCTGTTATAGGTCAAAACTTCAAAACTTTCGGTAGCGACTCTTCCAGCAATCTTCAAGATTCCAAATTAACTCTTGCCGAGATGCTGTTAATTGCTGCATTACAGACCACAGTTGAACCACTGCTAAAGGGTGATTAATCTCCACCCGCAATGGTTGGTTAGCCTCACAGCAACAGGGAATATCTAGTTCCTGTAAGCGTCTATAGACTTGCCATCTGTTCGCCCAGTCCACCCCTACCCCAACAACAAAACTTTTCTCGATTTCTGAACTTAAAGATTTCAAGTGACTAGCCCTCAACGTGCGACTAAATTGCAGTAACTATTTTGTCTTCACCCCCCCCATTCCTAGAATCTTAGGGAGTCATACCTCTTTAAACCAGCATACCTTAAGTGCAAACAATTCTCAGTTATTTAAAGAAAAAATATCAAAACTTTGTAATAATTTCCGGTTATGAATCGGAGAATCAGGAGTAGGGAGTAGTACTGCAAGGCGGAAATCCAGTTCCCCTCCTCGCTTGCGCTACCGTCTACACACCAACGATTAAATGACTTCTCATCCTTGTGTGTAGGGTGTGTTGTCGCGTAGCGCAACGCACCATCTTCAATTCCCGGTGCGTTATGGACGCTAGTCCATAACGCCACTACTGGCGTGACAAGCTGAAAAAGAAATTCCGGCTCCCTCTCCTTGGTCTACCGTGTACACACAAGTCTGATCAAATTGCCTAACAGCGTTTCGATCCCCCCTAACCCCCCTTGATAAGGGGGGAACTAGAATCAAAGTCCCCCTTTTTCTACGCCGAAGGCGCATCCCCGAAGGGGTTTAGGGGGATTTAGGGGGATCAGATCACTTGTGTGTACACCGTAGCCTTACCAAGGAGAGGGTTGGGGTGAGGTTATTTATGGCTTTCTCAAAAACTGAGATGCTTTCATTTTGATATTTATAAAATAGTTTCCAATTATTCTCATTAGTAGGAATAAAACATTACATAATGGAAATGTAATCATCTTACTAAAGAGGAAAAATTACTATTTTAGAGGTAGAAAACTCTTAAATATTAAATATTTATTAGGGTTGAATTTATTTTTTAAATGTTAATATGTAAAAGATAAGCAGTTAAAAACCATTACTGTTAAAAACCGAGGAGAACCATGTCTGATACACAAACCTTATTACAAAACTTTGGTCAGGTTTATGACAATCCTGTACTGCTAGATCGCAGTGTAACTGCTCCAGTCACTGAAGGTTTTAACGTTGTATTAGCTAGCTTCCAAGCACTATACTTGCAATACCAAAAGCATCATTTTGTAGTGGAAGGTGCAGAATTTTACTCCCTGCATGAGTTATTTAGCGACCACTATGAGCAAGTACAAGATCATATCCATGAAATCGGCGAACGGTTAAATGGTCTGGGTGGTGTACCAGCTGCTAGCTTCAGCAAATTAGCAGAATTAACCTGTTTTGCACAAGAACCCGATGGCGTATATTCTTGCCGCCAAATGGTAGAAAACGACTTAGCCGCAGAGCAAGCCATTATTAAAGTAATTCGTGGTCAAGCCTCTCAGGCTGAGAGTTTGGGCGACCGTGGTACACGCTATCTCTATGAGCAAATTCTGATCAAAACTGAAGAACGGGCTTACCATTTAGCTCACTTCCTCGCTAAAGATAGCTTAACTTTAGGATTTGTCCAACCTGCTCAAAATTAGTGCTTTAATAATTTCAGTTTGGTGAAATCTACACCGAGGAAAGAGTTGGCAGACTTAAACCTTAAAACAATCTAAAAATGGCAGGAGGATTTGAATACTCTCTGCCATTTTTAATTAAAATCCATTTTTTGCTTACCATGTATTCAATTAGCTTGCGTAAACAGGCTTCTTTGTAGATGTATATATTAGTCAATTTAAATAAATTTACCACAGTTAAAGATAAATTTGGTATAAAGAAAAAGTAAGATAACAAACACTTTCTATGTAAGCGATAAATAGGAGAAAATATTAATAAGTAGCTAGTTAGAAAATATTTGTATTAAATTAAAGGAGGTAAATTAAACTGTTACTTAGTTATTTCATCATGTAGTTAGTTGTAATTACAAATATTTGCCAACAAAACGGCATATACTTACTGAAAATTAATTAAAATTGTTCGTACCAGAAATTACGAACCCAAAGATCCCAAAGATCCCCGACTTCTCCAATAAGTCGGGGATCTGAACCTCTCTAGGGGATAGGAGGTACATCGCAGAAATCAGTGGGGATGTCTACAACCGGCTGCGTCTACGCCTATGGCATTGATACACTGTAGCTACAGCAGTTTTTCTGATGAAATTGTTGGACTTCCCGGTGGGATAGACGAAGGTCTGTGCTAACTCCAACCTGGAAAACTTAATAAGAAATTATATGAACGAGGGTAAAGACCCTTAAAATAATCAGGATTTGTATTCTCTTACTCCAACCCAATTACTATGCCCCGCCGTCAAGACATACATAAAATACTGCTGTTAGGTTCTGGCCCTATCGTCATCGGACAAGCCTGTGAGTTTGACTATTCTGGGACTCAAGCCTGTAAAGCCCTGCGAGAAGAAGGCTATGAAGTGGTGTTAGTCAATTCTAACCCCGCAACGATTATGACAGACCCAGAAACGGCTGATCGTACCTACATTGAGCCGCTGACACCAGATTTCGTCGAAAAAGTGATTGCTAAAGAACGTCCCGATGCTTTGCTACCCACAATGGGAGGACAAACTGCTCTCAATCTGGCTGTAGCCTTGGCGAAAAATGGCGCTCTAGATAAGTATAACGTGGAGTTAATCGGCGCAAAGTTACCAGCGATAGAAAAGGCCGAAGATCGGAAACTGTTTAACGAGGCTATGGACAAGATAGGGGTGGCTGTGTGTCCTAGTGGTACAGCGTCATCTTTAGCAGAATCCAAAGCGATCGCAGAACGCATTGGTACTTACCCCCTAATTATCCGTCCTGCCTTTACAATGGGTGGTACTGGTGGGGGTATTGCCTACAACAAAGAAGAATTTGAAGAAATGGCGCAGGTGGGTATTGATGCTAGCCCTGTTTCCCAAATTCTGATTGACCAATCTTTACTCGGTTGGAAAGAATACGAGTTGGAAGTCATGCGCGATTTGGCAGATAACGTTGTAATTATCTGTTCTATCGAGAACATTGACCCTATGGGTATTCACACAGGCGACTCCATTACAGTTGCTCCCGCCCAAACCCTAACTGATAAAGAATATCAGCGTCTGCGGGATATGGCGATTAAAATTATCCGCGAGATTGGGGTAGAAACTGGCGGTTCTAATATCCAATTTGCTGTGAATCCCGTGAATGGGGATGTGGTAGTCATTGAGATGAATCCCCGTGTTTCCCGCAGTTCGGCTTTGGCTTCTAAAGCTACCGGTTTCCCCATTGCGAAAATTGCGGCGAAGTTAGCTGTGGGTTACACCTTGGACGAAATTAAGAACGATATCACCAAGCAAACCCCCGCATCCTTTGAGCCGACGATTGACTATGTAGTGACCAAAATCCCCCGCTTTGCTTTTGAGAAGTTCCCAGGTTCAGATGCTGTGCTGACCACTCAAATGAAGTCGGTGGGTGAAGCAATGGCGATTGGGCGGACATTTAATGAATCTTTCCAAAAGGCTTTGCGTTCGTTAGAAACTGGTCGCGCTGGTTGGGGTTGTGACCAAGCCGAAAAGTTACCCAGTGGTGAACAAATTCGCGCTCAACTGCGAACCCCTCATCCTGACCGAATTTTCGCGGTGCGTCATGCTTTACAACTTGGTTTAAGTACTGAGGAAATCTATGAACTTACGGCGATTGATCCGTGGTTCTTGGATAAAATGCAGCAAATGCTGGATGTGGAAAAGTTCCTGAAGCGGACTCCTTTAAAACAGTTGACAAAAGAGCAGTTTTATGAGGTAAAGCGTGATGGATTTAGCGATCGCCAAATTGCCTTTGCAACGAAAACTACTGAAGATGAAGTCCGCCGTTACCGCAAAGAATTAGGCGTTATCCCGGTTTACAAAACTGTGGATACCTGTGCGGCTGAGTTTGAAGCTTTTACTCCTTACTATTACTCCACCTACGAAGACGAAACCGAAGTTTTACCCACCAGCAAACCCAAGGTGATGATTTTGGGTGGAGGTCCGAACCGCATTGGACAGGGAATTGAGTTTGACTATTGCTGTTGTCACGCCGCTTATGCTTTGAAGAAAGCGGGATTTGAGACAATTATGGTTAACTCTAATCCAGAGACGGTTTCTACAGATTATGACACGAGCGATCGCCTCTACTTTGAGCCGTTGACCAAAGAAGATGTAATCAACATTATCGAAGCCGAAAATCCGGTGGGGATAATTATTCAGTTTGGCGGACAAACACCTCTGAAATTGGCGGTTCCTTTAGAAGAGTTTCTCAAAAATAACCCGTCTCTCCCCACCAAAATTTGGGGAACATCGCCGGATTCTATCGATATGGCGGAAAATCGGGAACGCTTCGAGAAGATTCTCAATGAATTGAATATTTCTCAACCACCCAATGGAATTGCTCGCAGTTATGAAGATGCGCTGATTGTGGCGAAACGCATTGGCTATCCGGTAGTTGTGCGTCCTAGCTACGTGTTGGGGGGTCGGGCGATGGAAATCGTTTACTCTGATACGGATTTGGAACGTTACATGACCTTTGCGGTGCTGGTGGAACCTGAACATCCCATTTTAATCGATAAGTTCTTGGAAAATGCCATTGAAGTCGATGTAGATGCGATCGCAGATCACACCGGAAGAGTAGTGATTGGTGGCATTATGGAACACATTGAGCAAGCCGGGATTCACTCTGGAGATTCTGCTTGTTCCTTACCGTCTATTTCCCTCTCCCCAGCCGTTCTAGAACAAATTCGCACTTGGACGGTGCAGTTAGCCCAAGCCTTATCAGTTGTGGGATTGATGAATATTCAGTTTGCGGTTGTGGGCGCTCAAGGTTATTCTCCCCAAGTTTATATTTTGGAAGCTAACCCCCGTGCTTCGCGCACAGTGCCTTTTGTCTCTAAATCTACCGGGATACCTTTAGCAAAAGTTGCATCTCTAATTATGTCTGGGAAAACCCTAGCAGAGCTTAATTTTACTCAGGAAGTGATACCATCGCATATTGCTGTCAAAGAAGCTGTATTACCGTTTAATAAATTTCCTGGAACTGATACAATATTAGGCCCAGAAATGCGCTCTACTGGTGAGGTGATGGGAATCGACAGCGACTTTGGGCGGGCGTTTGCTAAGGCAGAATTAGCAGCTGGTGAGTTTTTACCCCTCAAAGGGACTGTATTTGTCTCCATGAGCGATCGCGATAAATCTGATGCGGTGAATGTGGTTAAAGAATTGATCACATTGGGCTTTACGGTGATGGCGACATTAGGTACACGCCGTGTCCTAGAAGAAAATGGCTTGGATGTGGAGTTAGTGCTAAAACTCCATGAAGGTCGTCCCCATGTCCTTGATGCAATTAAAAATCAGAAAATTCAACTGATTATTAACACACCTTCCGGGGAAGAAGCTCAAACTGATGCGAGGTTAATCCGGCGCACAGCTTTAGCTTACAAAATTCCCATTATCACTACTATCGCCGGAGCCAGAGCGACTGTGGCCGCTATCCATTCACTACAGACTACTACTTTAGACGTAAAAGTTATCCAAGATTACTGCACGGTTCTTGACCTGGGCTAAACGCCCAGAAAGTATGAGGAGACTTGCTTTTGCTAAGTAAGTTGGGGACTATGGGGGAAAATTGGTATGAAAAATTCCCCCCATCCTCTTTACTTAATCTGCATTAAGCGGTATTTACAAGGAAAATTAAGCAATTATTATAGAAACATAATTAGTGTTTATATTGAGATATGTTAAGAAATATGAGGAATTATTTTACTCTGACGAAAAGATCATAGAGTCCACAAGCGTTAAATGCTCAAAAAAATCCAGGCTACAGGTCTTTCCATTTTTTCTCATAAAGGTTACAATTATTAATATTAGAGGATACATAAACTTTTCTGTTTATTACGTTTTATCTAACCAAAGACAGTTGTGAGAAATGAAAAATCATTGTAGCGTCTAGCAATTAAGACTTTAAATTTGATTACTATGAGCAGCCGGTAACATCGGATGCGTAAATTACCAACCTGAGTATGGGTTCTCAGTTTAACTGGGTAACACTCCCGTAGCAGCATCTATCAATGAATGATCCCATCGTCAAATCCATCATTACCACAGAGTAGCGCCATGAAGACCGCTCAGACAGCCACAGACCTCGTGCGGACTTACCTGCGTGAGATTGGCCGTGTGCCACTCTTAACCCACGAGGAAGAAATTTGCTTTGGTAAACAAGTGCAACATTCCCGTGTTTTGCATGAAGTCAGGGATTCTCTTGTCAACAAACTGGGTCGTCAACCGGATCTAGAAGAGTGGGCTGGAGCCGCAAATTTAGAAGTAGCACAGTTGAACGATGCGATCGCCGACGGTGAAATTGCCAAACGTAAGATGGTAGAAGCCAATTTGCGGTTAGTGGTATCCGTTGCCAAAAAGTATATTAAACGTAACGTCGATCTACTGGATTTGATTCAAGAAGGTAGTATCGGGATGCAACGGGGGGTAGAAAAATTTGACCCAACCAAGGGCTACAGATTTTCGACCTATGCTTATTGGTGGATACGTCAAGCTATTACGAGAGCGATCGCCGAAAAAGCGCGGACTATCCGATTACCCATTCACATTACTGAAAAATTAAATAAAATTAAAAAGGCACAGCGCCAGTTATCTCAGCAACTAGGACGCGCACCTTCAGCTGCGGAACTAGCCCAAGAATTAGACTTGACACCAAAGCAAGTCCGAGAGTATCTCGAAAGAGCGCGTTTACCTCTATCCTTAGATTTGCGGTTGGGAGACAACTACGACACCGAACTAGGAGAAATGTTGGAAGATCCAGGCGCTTCACCCGAAGAATTTGTTATGCAATCTTCTTTATCCTATGACCTAGAGCGTCTGATGGAGGAACTCACCCCCCAACAAAAAGAAGTCCTAAAACTCCGCTTTGGCTTACAGGATGGACAAGCTCTCACCCTAGCAAAAATAGGTGATCTCCTGAACATCAGCCGTGAACGAGTCCGACAAATTGAACGGGAAGCCTTAACCAAACTTCGTAAATCTAAAGCCAACATGAACGAATATTTAGCCAGTTAAATTGTAGAGACGCGATTCATCGCGTCTCCTCCCGATTCATCGCGTCTTTATAAAAAACGCCGAGTATCTCAGAAATTAAGGTCGAACAATGCTGCTATCCAGGAAAACTCAGCTAAATCTTACGGATGCCCCGACGCTACCCTGTGAAACGTTCCATAATGTCTAGGCTTCTCTAGGTGTTATATAGCAGAAAATACGCTACTTTAGGTACGGTTCCACCGACTTCAAAGCGGGGATGAGGCTGTTACATTAATTGATAGGAACAGTTCATAGCCAGTTAAAGTCACAAAAAACAGGCATTTACTATTCAAGTTGCAAACACTACACTACGCTAGTAGTGATAGTACAGGAGGTACAGCATGAGTAACAGATCCAATAGAGTCTCAGAATTCTTTAACGGTGAGTCAGAAACTAGCAATTTGCTATGGCAATACGTTAAATCTCTGAGTCCGGACACAGTTACCCAACTTTCTAAACCCACTTCTTCTGAAGTTTTTCAGGTCATGGAGCGTAATATCATCGGATTATTAGGCAACCTACCTTCAGAACACTTTGATATTACAGTGACAACCAGTCGGGAAAGTCTTGGTCAGCTACTTGCTTCCGCGATGATTAGCGGTTATTTTCTCCGTAACGCTGAACAGAGAATGAATTTTGAAGCTGTTTTGCAAGGAACCGAAAGTAATAATAACGAAATTGACTAACAATTTCAAATCTTCGCCAAAAAATTCAACATTATTGGGTTTATTTTCTTTGCAGTCACGAATAAACCCACTAAATTTAATTTCAAGTAGAATTTTCTTAACCTAACTTTCCTACAAATAAATGGCAAACTCGGCAGAAAGTAAGTTTATTTTGCCGATTTTTGCTATATTCTGGTTTTAGCTTAATTCAAAAATCACAATTGAGTTTTCTTGATTCGGCAGAAACCCTGGCTGATTGAGATATACATTTTCGCCGCTACCGATAATCTATGAGTGTAACTAGTTCTTTCCCGCCCCACAAAATTATTGGTGTGGCTGTAATTTGGAATGAGTATGAGCAAATTTTAATAGATCGTCGCCTTCCAAAAGGTGAAATGGGTGGTCTATGGGAATTTCCTGGGGGTAAAATTGAGCCTGGTGAAAGCATCGAAGAGTGTATTCAACGGGAAATTCAAGAAGAACTAGGAATAGAAATTGCAGTCGGAAAACATTTGATCACCATTGATCACACTTACACTCACTTACGCGTTACCCTGACTGTGCATCACTGTCGTCTAATTGCAGGTATTCCCCAACCCATCGAATGCGATGAAATTTGCTGGGTAAACTTGGATGACTTAGAAAACTTTACTTTTCCCGCAGCTAATAGTCAAATTATCGCCGCATTGAAGCAGGGAGCAGGGAGCAGGGGGGAGAAGAAGGTAACTTCCCAATGACAAATGACCAATGACTAATACAGTAACAATGTATGAACTGAATCAGGTTGAGTCCCGCAATTTTCTACAATGATTCCAGAGACTTTGATCAAGGGTATAAGTAAGCAAATGTCTAAAACCGTTACCGACGTAATGAGCCGTGATCCAATTGTTGTCCGGCCGGAAACTCCACTAAAGGAAGCTATCCAAATTCTGGCAGAAAAACGCATCAGTGGTATACCTGTTGTGGATGATGTCGGTAAATTAGTGGGAATTATTTCTGAAACAGACTTGATGTGGCAAGAAACTGGTGTCACCCCTCCGGCGTATATCATGTTTCTTGATAGCGTTATCTATTTACAAAATCCTGGTACTTACGAACGCGAGTTACACAAAGCCTTGGGTCAAACTGTGGGCGAGGTTATGAGCAAAAATACTGTGACTATTTCTCCAGAAAAAACTGTAAAAGAAGCGGCTCAACTTATGCAAGAACAGAGTATTCACCGCTTACCTGTAATTGACAGCGCGAGTCAAGTAGTTGGTATTCTTACCCGTGGCGATATTGTTCGCGCAATGGCTGCTAGTTAGTCAGTTATAACAACGGTCAAGGTGGTTAGGACATTTTTGATTGCTGAAAGCCTTGAAGTAAGGGCGGGTTTATTAAAATTATTATTAGCAATTGAGCATATCTGTAAACTCGCCCCTACCCACTCAGAACTTTGCTATATCTGGCTGTTGACTTTTTTAAACAATTTTGAAAATTAGGATAAATAAATGAGTGTTACTCCTGAGTCTGTAAAGCAAATGCTCAGTTCTGAAGATTTGGGCGATCGCTTGCGTGCGGTCAATCAAGCTCGTGATTTGGAACCAGCAACAGCTTTTGAGCTGATTCAAATTGCTATGGGTGATAGTAATTCGCGAGTGCGATACTCAGCAGTTAGTCAGATGGACACATTAGGAAATCAAAATTTACAACTATCTTTGGATGTATTGCGTGGTTTGCTCAGTGATCCTGAACCGGATGTGCAGGCCGCAGCCGCAGATTGTTTGGGCGCGTTAAAACTACATGATGCTTTTGAAGATTTACAGCAACTTTACAATACAACTCCAGAATGGCTAGTGCAATTCAGCATCATTGCCACATTAGGTGAGTTAGGCGATCCACGAGCGTTTGAATTACTCAAACAAGCACTCTCATCAGAAAATGAATTAGTCCAAACAGCCGCCATTAGTTCTTTCGGAGAACTGGGAGATATGCAAGCAATTCCCCTTTTAGCACCTTTTGCAAGCAACTCCGATTGGCAAATCCGTTACAGAGTTGTTCAAGCTTTGACTCATTTGGGTGGTACAGATGCAAAATTAATTCTAGAAACTCTCTCTAATGATCAAGTGGAAGCAGTGGCAAGTGAAGCTAAGAAATCTTTACACTCATTTTAAGTAAGTATACGTAACACCCAATCTGCTTAAATTAAGTGATTGGGTTGTTATTTTTATGATTAAGCCCCATAAACTTGAGGCCAAGTTGTGAGTACAAAAACTACAACTGCGGCGATCGCCAATACGCCTTGAATCAAATTTCCAATCAGCGAACCGACTATAATACCTATGCCAGCCTTAACTGCTAACCATAATTGACGACGGTAAATAAATTCACCAATAATCGCTCCTAGCAGAGGCCCTAATAAAATTCCTAACAAGGGACCGCCGAAGGGTAAAGTTGGTAGCAAACCCAAAAAGCCCACTATTAACCCCACAATTGCGCCAATCTGTCCCCACTTACTAGCACCGGCTTTCTTTGCACCTAAGTAACTAGCTAAAATATCAACACCGATGCTGAGGACTAAAACTAAAACTGTGACAATGAGTGGAGTTTTAATCGCTGCAAAGGAACCGCCCAGAACACCCCAAATAATAATTGAGGTTAAAATTAAGCCACTACCAGGAATACCGGGAACCACAGCACCGATGATACCCACTATCATGACGATAATTAGTAGCCAATAAATAACTTGCATAATTCGTAGTTCGTAGTTCGTAATTCGTAATTCGTAGTTCGTAATTTAGCTTGCGGTTGGGGGTGAGTGCAGCTATGCTGCTGGGTTGACAGTTGGCGAGAATAAACCTAACTATGTGAATAAATGTAACAATATTGTAATTTAGCCCTGTATTCAGGACTAAAGTCCTGAATACAAACGTTTAATTATTGACGACGACTTACTTGGTTCGTAATTTTTTCTTTCCCATATCTTACTCTTGAAGAGTTACGGCTAATTTGTCAGCAATACCCGCAATCCAGGTTTCATCTTGTTTGGTGTAACTGCGGGGTGCATTCGCTGCTAAAATCAACACACCCTGATTACCTATAGGTTGACAAACTACACCTTGTGTGTTCTCTGGTAAATAATCAAATTCTATTCTGCCTGGATAGACATACAAAGCAACTAGATAAATTGGCTTTTTTGTTTCCAAGACTCGTTTTAAGATTGGCCCTGGTATTACTTCGGCTTTAGGAGCGAGAATACCACGACGCAATAAAACTTTGCCTTGATAGTAAACTATGAGCGATCGCGTGACTGTATTAGTCAATAATAAATGAGATGCCCAAGCTAACTCTGTTTTGACAATTTCTGGTAAATCTGTCGCCAGTACAAAACCTTGTTCTCCAATTAGTTCTACAGTATCAGGCGATCGCGGTTGTACTTGCTGCCAAATTAAACCTGTTAAAATCAACACTGCACTCAAAATCACACCCACCACATCCCCACGCGCTTGTGACTCCGTTAATTCGGGAGTCAGCAAACGGTTAATCAATAAAAGTACAGCGCCTAACCCACCCACAAATAAGGGTAAACGCCGTAAAATTCGATTGGGATCTGGTTTAGTCATTAGTCATTAGAAGTTACAATTTTCCCCCTGCTCCCCTGCTTCTTCTTCCTACTCCTCCCCAGGTTCTATGATTCTCTGAAACAAATAACCAGTACCTCTGGCTGTGAGAATTAACTCTGGGTTACTAGGATCATCTTCTAACTTTGCCCGCAAACGGGAAATATGCACATCTACAACACGGGTATCTACGTGACGTTCTGGTGTGTAACCCCATACTTCCTGCAAAATTTCCGAACGAGAAAACGCTTCTCCAGAACGGCTGACTAGCAATTCTAGAAGGCTGAATTCCATCCCTGTCAAACGAATGCGCTCATCGCCTTTGTAAACTTGGCGTTTATTGGTATCTATTTTCAGATTACCAACATGAATCACCCCAGAGCTAGGTATCCCAGAAGCTCCGGTTTTGTCTACTCGGCGCAGCACTGAACGAATCCGTGCTTCTAACTCTTTAGGGGAAAATGGTTTGACTACATAATCATCAGCACCTAGTTCTAAACCAGTGATGCGATCGGCAACGTCCCCCAAGGCTGTTAGCATAATAATTGGGACATCAGATTCTTTACGCAATTCTTGACACACACCGTAGCCGTCAAGCTTTGGCATCATCACATCTAACACTACTAAGTCAGGTTCTGATTTGCGAAAGGTTTCTAGAGCTTCTTCTCCATCGCCAGCCGTTACTACATCGTAGCCAATCATGGAAAGGCGCGTTTCCAAAATCCGGCGAATGCTGGCTTCGTCGTCTACCACCAGGATTTTTTCTTTATGGCTTTCCAAGTTTCTCTGCGCTCCCTAACTAAAATTTACCATGATTAATTTTTAATACCATAATATTAAGATATCATTCCATCAATTGATTGAGAAAAAGCTGTATCTTTTACCGAAAATAGTGGGTTTAAAGCCCCGTCACTTCGACAGGTGATACAGTGAGCCTGTCGAACTGCTCAGTGCATCGCCTTCTAGAACGGCTTTTTATTTGAGCATTTCTTTTATCTTTCAGTTTAGCGATAGTTAAAAATAATGTATAATGTACCCAGGAGATGATAAAAGTGTTTAACCTGACCTACGAATTCAAACTCAAACCGACTCAAAAACAATCGAATACTTTTGAGCAATGGCTTGAAATTAATCGTCGAGTCTATAACTATGCTTTGCGCGAACGTAAGGATTGGTATAAATCTCGCAGTTGTCAGGTTAATGCTTGTTCGCTCCGCTCTGAATACATCATTTCTGCTGAGACTTCCCGTCCCACCTACGCTAGTCAATGCAAGTCATTAACCGAAGCGAAAAGGACTAATCCTGATCTAAAATCAGTACAATCTCAGGTATTGCAACAAACGTTAAAACGAGTTGAAAACGCATTCACAAGTATGTGGGAACAAAATCATGGATTTCCTAGATTTAAAAAATCTGGAAATATGCGTAGTTTTGTCTTCCCGCAAATGAAGGGGGATAAATTAAGTGGTGGGAGAATTAACCTACCTGTGATTGGTTGGGTTAAATTCCGACAATCCCGTTCAATCCCAGATGGGGGAGTGATGAAACAAGCACGTGTAGTCAAGCGTGTTTCTGGGTGGTACGTAATGTTAATTATCCAGTGGGATGTTAGTCTACCCCAACCCATCCCACATGGGGAAGCAGTAGGAATTGATGTTGGATTAACAAATTTTATTGCTACTTCTAATAATCTATTAGTCAAGCGTCCGAGGTTTTTTGTAGATGCCGAACGCAAGCTGAAATTGCTGCAACAGCGTGTCTCCAGAAAACGATTAGGCTCGAACAATTGGAAAAAAGCACAAAAGAAAGTAGCTTCATTGCATGAGTACGTTGCTAATTGTCGTAAAGATTGGCACAGAAAGCTGTCTCACCAAATTTGTGACAGTGCCGGGATGGTGTTTGTTGAGGATTTAAATTTAGTTGGTTTGTCCCGTGGAATGTTGGGTAAACATTGCCTGGATGCGGGGTTTGGTCAATTCTTTAATATCCTCGAACAAACTTGTTTTAAACGTGATGTCTATTTTCAAAAAGTAGATGCGCGGAAAACAAGCCAAATCTGTCCCAACTGCGGAATTAAGACAGGAAAGAAAGAACTTTCTCAACGTACTCATGTTTGCTCAAATTGCGGTTATACGACTGATAGAGATGTTGCAGCCGCTCAAGTAGTCGCAATCCGCGGACTTGCAGCCGTAGGGCATACGGTCAAGATGCTTGCTGAGGGTAAATTCATTGGAATCCCCGCGAAGCAAGAATCCTCCTACCTTTAGGTCGAGGAGTGTCAATATTCTTGGATTCTAATTTTAGCTAAAAGATTAAGTAAATATTAAGATTATTTAATAAATTGTAAGAATGGCAAAGCCTAAAACCTCTTTCGTTTGTAACGCCTGTGGATCTGAATCTTCTCAGTGGTTTGGCAAATGTCCAGCCTGCGGTACTTACAACTCCTTAGAAGAGCAGATTTCTATCCAATCATCGGTAGATGTACCTTCTAGAGGAGGAGTCAGCAACTGGCAAGCAACTCAAGGTAATGGCAAACCTGCTCATAAACCAGCTAAAGCACGAGCTTCGCTAACATTTGATCAAATTACAGATCGCCAAATTGCTCGATGGGAATCAGGTTATGGTGAACTAGATCGGGTGCTGGGCGGGGGAATTGTTCCAGGTTCAATGGTTCTCATTGGTGGTGATCCTGGAATTGGTAAATCTACTCTACTGTTACAGGTATCAAATGCACTGGCGCAGAGATACCGTATCCTCTACGTAACTGGGGAAGAATCAGGGCAACAGGTAAAATTACGAGCTTCTCGCTTGGGAGTATCAAAGCATACTGATTTGTCTAGTGAGGAAAATGAAGATCATGCTGAGAACGGCAAAGTAGAAGCAGATGTAGAGGTAAAAACGCTGAGTTCAGAAGAAATTGAAGAAGGTAAAAATGCGGATTTGTATGTATTACCAGAAACAGATTTAGAGGAGATTTTACGAGAGATAGATTCTCTCCGACCTAATTTAGCAGTAATTGATAGTATTCAAACAGTGTTCTTTCCGGCACTAACTTCTGCACCGGGTTCTGTAGCCCAAGTCAGGGAATGTACCTCAGCTTTGATGAAGGTGGCAAAGCATGAAGATATTACCATGTTAATTGTTGGACACGTAACCAAAGAAGGTGCGATCGCCGGGCCGAAAGTTTTAGAACACTTAGTAGATACAGTATTGTACTTTGAAGGCGATCGCTTTGCCTCTCATCGACTATTAAGAACCGTAAAAAACCGTTTTGGTGCAACTCACGAAATCGGCATTTTTGAAATGGTGGAACACGGATTGCGAGAAGTTTCCAACCCTTCAGAGCTATTTTTAGGCAACCGTGATGATCCTGCACCGGGAACAGCCATTGTCGTAGCTTGCGAAGGAACTCGCCCCATTGTTGTGGAATTGCAAGCTTTAGTTAGTCCTACCAGTTATCCTTCCCCCCGGCGTGCGGGTACGGGTATAGACTATAACCGCCTCGTGCAGATTCTCGCCGTCTTAGAAAAACGTGTGGGGATTCCCATGTCTAAACTAGATTCTTACGTCGCCTCGGCTGGTGGGTTGAGTGTAGCAGAACCAGCCGTAGATTTAGGGATTGCGATCGCCATTGTCGCCAGTTTCCGCGATCGCATCGTCGATCCAGGCACAGTATTAATCGGTGAAGTCGGCTTAGGCGGACAAGTGCGCTCAGTGTCCCAAATGGAACTACGATTAAAAGAAGCTGCCAAACTAGGATTTAAACGTGCGATCGTTCCCAAAGGTCAAAAATACCCTGATTATGACATCGAGATATTACCAGTCGCCAAAGTAATAGATGCAATTATCGCTGCTATCCCTCACCAAACCTTAGAAGCCAGCGACTTAGAACTGGATGACGAGGAAGAGGAAGAAGAAGAATAAACCTCAAAAACCCGAATTCGCTCGTAGTTACGCTTTAGCGCTAAAGCGTAACTAAAAACTAGGGCTTACGCATTGACAATAAATAATAAATATGTATAGCACTAAAAAGCACATATTTCGTTCGTATTTTAACAAAATAGGTTCGTGTTCTGGTTTTCGTTCTTAGGAATGGCTCAAGAATGTTTGATCTCAGCTTGGTCAGCAGCACCTCGTAGAATAACAGTGTCAAAATATTCTGGGAACTGGCAAAACAGTAATCTGATCATCTGAGTTAAATCTCTAGATAGACACGCGATCGCCTAAAAATTGTCACAATTAATGATATTAACCGTTATTATTGAGACAACAATCCTATGGATTTTGGCATTGGTGATTTATTCTGGATTTTCCTCGTCTTCACTTCCCTACAACCTATCTGGCAAAAGCGCCAAATAGAATCTCAGCGCGTACGCACCCTACACGGATTCCAGCAGGAACGCAAAAGTCGAGTAATATTACTGATACACCGCCAAGAATCCATCAGTTTATTAGGAATTCCCATATCGCGTTACATTACCATTGAAGACTCAGAACAGATATTACGGGCTATTCGCCTCACCCCGCCCGATGTTGCCATTGACTTGATTTTACACACCCCTGGTGGTTTGGTCTTAGCTACCGAACAAATCGCTAGAGCATTAATTCGTCACCCTGCCAAAGTCACCGTTTTTGTGCCTCACTATGCCATGAGTGGCGGTACAATGCTTGCCCTGGCCTCAGATGAAATTATCATGGATGCCAACGCTGTCTTAGGGCCAGTTGATCCCCAATTAGGTAGTTTTCCGGCAGCCAGTATTTTAAAAGTGGTTGCAGATAAACCTGTCGGTGATATTGACGACCAAACCCTAATTATGGCCGACCTGGCAGGCAAAGCAATTCAGCAGGTACAGCGCTTTGTCAGGACTCTACTGAAAGATAGTGTACCCAAACAAAAAGTTTTACCAGAAGATATCGAACCGATTATTGAAGCCTTAACAACAGGACGCGTCACCCACGACTATCCAGTCACCGTCGAGGAAGCAACAGAAATGGGGCTACCCATAACCGTCGGGCTACCCCTTTCTATTTACAAACTCATGGATTTGTATCCACAACCACAAGGAGGACGACCCAGCGTCCAGTACATTCCCATGCCCTACGATGACCGTCGTCCCATATTACCCTCGCCCAAAGGCAGACCGATGGAAGAACCAAATCAGAGGTAGTAAAGTATAAAAAAACATAAAACTATACGATTTTCCTGAGACGGTTGTATAATAGTTACCGATGACTGCCAAACATCAAAATAATGCTTTTCCTGTGTGAGAGCTTCTGTAGGCGAAATCAGCAGCACCTCAAATTTTTCTTGCCAAAAAACCAAGCTTTTGAGGATTAGAAATAAAATATCAGTGAAAACTACCGTCTTTACCTATCGTGTGGAATCCAGGGCAGCAATTATTTGGTGGGCGCTACATCATCGAAAAATATTTAGGTGAAGGTGGAATTGGTATTACTTACCTAGCGAGAAATCAACAAGGTGAACTACGGGTAATTAAAACTCTACGTATAGAAATACTCAATAATCCTGCTTGGATAACAAATCAAAATAGACTCAAACAAGAGTTCAAAGAAGAAGCATTACGCCTAGCCTTATGCCGCCATCCCCACATTGTAGAAATAGAAAATGTCTTTAATCACGACGATTTACCCTGTATGGCGATGGAGTACATCGAAGGGGAAGATTTAAGCAAGCGTATCAGTCAACAAGGCGCATTACCAGAAGCTGAAGCTCTACAATACATGAAGCAAATTGGTTATGCGTTAAAACTGGTTCATGAAAAAGGCTTGCTGCATCGGGATTTAAAACCCAGTAACATTATGATGCGTGCAGGTAAGCCAGAAGCCGTATTGATTGACTTTGGCATTGCTAAACAATTTATTCCCGGTGCAGTTTTACAACATACAGAAAGTCTTACCCCTGGCTATGCGCCACCAGAACAGTATGCACCTATAGAGGAACGGGGAGAATATATTGATGTTTACGCCTTAGCCGCTACATTATATTCTTTGCTGACTGGAGAATTACCAATGTCAGCACCAGTCAGACTGCAAAATTTTACCATGCGATCGCCTCAAGAGTTGAACCCCAAAATCAGCGACAGGGTAAATCAGGCAATTATGAAGGGAATGGCGTTAAATTACAAGTTTCGCCCCCAATCTGTGCAGGAGTGGTTGGATTTGTTAAGTAACGGTATATCACTAACACAACCAGTAATATCTGATCGTCGTACACCCCTACACTGGGAATGTATACGCATCATCCCTGGAATTATGGGAATCATCGCCTTTAGTCCCAAACAAGAAATACTTGCCAGTGTAGCTGGTAGTGCTATTCACTTGTTGTCCGTCGCTACAGGTAAACTTATCCGCACCCTGATTAGTCATGAAGACAGAATTAATTCCGTAGTATTCAGTAGTGATGGGCGAATGCTGGCTAGTCGTAGTAATGACAACATAATAAAACTGTGGGATGTAGCCACAGGCAAAGAAATCCGCACTCTGACTGCTGATTCCAAATCAGTTAATTCCTTAGCCTTCAGTATAGATGGGCAAATTCTAGCTAGTGGTAATTGGGAAACCATCAAACTGTGGAATGTAGCAACAGGCACAGAAATTTATACTCTGATTGGTCATGCCAAATTGGTTAATTCCGTCGCCTTTAGTAATGATGGGCGATCGCTCGCTAGTGGTAGTTATGATCACACTATTAAATTGTGGAATATAGCCACAGGCATAGAAATTTACACCCTGGCCAGTCATTCTGAATCGGTGAATTCTTTAGCTTTCAGCAGTGATGGGCGAATGCTGGCTAGTGGTAGTTGGGACAACACCATCAAACTTTGGGACGTAGCAACAGGCAATATAATTTACACCTTGACTGGTCATTCCTACTCAGTTAATTCTGTAGCCTTCAGTAGTGATGGGCGATCGCTGGCTAGTAGTAGTTGGGATAACACAATTAAACTGTGGAATGTAGCAACAGGTAAAGAAATTCGTACCCTGACTGGTCATTCCGAATCAGTTAATTCTGTAGCCTTTAGTAGTGATGGGCGAATGCTGGCTAGTGGTAGCGTGGATAACACTATCAAACTGTGGTCAGTAAAAACAGGTAAAGAAATTCACAATCTTACGGCCTCTGATGCTAAATCCATAGCCTTCAGTAGTGATGGGCAAATTTTGGCTAGTGGTATTTATGACCACACTATCAAACTGTGGTCAGTAAAAACAGGTAAAAAACTTCGCACTTTTTCTGGTCATTCCAGTTGGGTTCATTCCGTAGCCTTCAGTCAGAATGGGCAAATTTTGGCTAGTGGTAGTTATGACCACACCATCAAACTGTGGGAAGTGGCTACAGGTAGAGAACTTCACACTCTGTCTGGTCATTCTAAATCAGTTAAATCCGTAGTATTCAGTAATAATGGCAAAATTCTGGCTAGTGCTAGTCCTGACAACACTATCAAACTATGGGAGGTGTCCACAGGGAAAGAAATTCGCTCCCTGACTATACATTTTGGCTGGGTGAAATCCGTAGCTTTCAGTAGTGAGGGGCAGTTTCTGGCTAGTGGTATTAGGGATAACACTATCAAACTGTGGGAAATGTCCACAGGGAAAGAAATTCGCACACTTACTGGTCATTCTAACTGGGTTTATTCCGTAGCCTTTAGTAGTGATGGACAAATTCTAGCTAGTGGTAGTTTGGATAAAACAATCAAATTATGGGAATTAGCAACAGGTAGAGAAATTTGCACCCTGAATGCTCATTCCAAATCTGTGAATTGTGTCGCTTTTAGTAGTGATGGACAAATTCTAGCTAGTGGTAGTCATGACAACACTATCAAACTGTGGTCAGTGGCAACAAGGAAAGAAATTTGCTCCCTGAATCATTTTGATTCAGTTAATTCCGTCGTCTTTAGTCCCAATGGAAAATGGCTTGCGGCTGGAGATGATAGCGGAAATATCAAAATTTGGCGATCGCACCCAAGGGATTAACTGCAAAGCAAAAAAGCCAGGAACTTAAGTTCCTGACTAATAGCTAAAGTCCACTTCAGTGGACTAGTATTTTGTCAAAAAATAATTGACAGATATATTTTCTGTAGAGACGGCGATTTATCGCGTCTCTCCAACCGTCAAAATAGTTTTGACTCTTTTGTTAACTTAAGGGGTTGGTGTTGGTGTCGGTGTCGGCGTTGGCGTTGGTGTTGGTATTGGTGTTGGTATTGGTGTGGGTGTGGGTGTTGGTGTCGGCGTTGGTGTTGGCGTTGGTGTCGGTGTCGGTGTCGCTCTTGGCGTTGGTGTTGGGGTTGGTGTCGCTCTCGGCGTTGGCGTTGGTGTTGGGGTTGGGGTCGGTGTCGCTCTTGGTGTTGGGGTCGGTGTCGCTCTCGGCGTTGGTGTTGGGCTTGGTGTCGCTCTCGGCGTTGGTGTTGGGCTTGGTGTCGCTCTCGGCGTTGGCGTTGGGGTCGGTGTTGGCGTTGGTGTTGGGGTCGGCTTTGCCTCAGTGCTAGGCTGAGTTATAATCTTTCTTGCCTCTTCATTCAACATCTGACGGAATCGCAAATCAGCAATACCAGTTTCTTCCATTTGAAATTTTTTCTGAGCTTCTTTTACAGCAGCTTCTGTCTGAGTTCCATAAAACTGATCACGAGGTAAAGGAGTATCTGGTTGAAGTACCGCATTCAAATTTGCTTGCAAAATTTGCACAATAGTAGCTGCAAAATCTTGGGTTTGAGGGCCTGCTATACCATCAACAGTAAGCTTATAACCCCTTTGAAATTCACGGATTGCCTTTCTTGTTTCTTCATCTGTGAGAGCGGTCTTTGTTACCTTCACGTCATAGCCTAATCCCCGCAACACAGTCCGGAATTCCTCTGGCGTATAATTACGCTGACGCGCTGCAAAACTTGTATCTGCAACTACCAAACTAGCAGTTACTAAGCAAGTAACGGCAATAGTCATACTGGATTTTCCAAATCCACACCACATAATTTAAAATTCCTCTGGTTAAATCAAGAATCTTCAAAAATATAAGTATATAGAAGTTTACAGAATAATCTTACATTTCTTTAAAATTTGTGTTGGTAATTATCAAGGTTTGTTAATTAATCTAAATTTAGTTAATTAAATTTAACTTATTATCTAAACCACATATATTTGCCATCATCCTATAGAGGTATTTTAATTGAGCCGTCATCATGGGTTTAATAATTATGCAACGAAAATAACTGCATTTTCATGTATAAAGAAGCAGCAAAAATGACGAAGAAAAAATCACCAAAACAGCCAAACCTTTTTTTTGAAAGACTAATGGCATTGATTGCCACCGTAAATTTAGGCTTAGTCTTGTTTGATTTAAGCTACGTACCGTGGCGGGATTTCTATTTGCGGAATTTCCCCCAAATCACCCAAATTTATGATCCCGTCAAGGGAATTGAAGACCATAGAGAAACGAAAAATTATTTAAACAGCGTCGATGCACTCCAAGAACAGGTTAGTCAAACTGGGTTAACCTCACCAGAAGCCAAGGCTAAATTAGAGGAACTTGATCGTCTCAGCAGCGAAATGGTTGATACGAATCCATTTGCAGCCGCAAATAAAAGTGGTAACTTTGAAAAAGCCAAAAATCAGATGCGCGATCGCATCGGTGAAGAATCAGCAAAAGAGTCCTTTTCCCAATTTTGGAGTCCAGAATATTTATCGCCACAGCGCTGGAACGAAGAAATTGATTTTTTTAACAGGCAAATCCGCCCTTTAATCGCCAGTAACTATTTCCGCCGTATTGGTGAAAATGGCGACCTTCTGGATAACTTTTGGGTGATTGACCTACCATTTGTCTTGTTATTTGGTGCAGAGTTGCTGGCGCGTTCCTTTTATCTGCGCCGCCGTCATCCCAGTTTTACCTGGATAAATGCCATATTGTGGCGGTGGTACGATTTATTTCTCATACTCCCTTTCGGGCGGTGGTTACGCATTCTACCCGTAATTATTCGCCTTGACCAAGCCCGGTTATTGAATCTGCAACCGTTACAGCAGCAAATAAATCAATCAATATTAGCTAATTTTGCCGAGGATCTTACAGAAATAGTCGTAGTTAGAGTAATTAACCAAATTCAAGGATCAATTCGGCGCGGTGATTTAACTAGCTGGCTGACGCAAAAAGAGAATTTGCGACCTTACATAGATATTAATAATACAAATGAAGTGGAGGCGATCGCCGGAATTGTGGTGCAAACATTAGTTTATCAAGTGCTGCCCAAAATTCAACCAGAAATCATCGCCATTTTACGCCATAACATTGCCACTGCAATCAATCAAACCCCCGGTTATCGCAACCTCCACAATCTTCCGGGGATAGGAGATATGCAAAACCAACTCAGCGAACAACTAGCAACTCAAATCACCGCCAACCTTTACAGTGCTGTCACTACGGCTATGGAAGACCCCGTGGGAGCTAAACTTTCTAATCAACTAGCCGAAAGCTTCACCAAAGCCTTGGGGGAAGAAGTCCAACAAAAACACGTAATTGGCGAAATTCAAAGCTTAATGTCCGACTTCCTCGAAGAAGTTAAGCTCAACTATGTCCAGCGCTTGTCCCAAGAAGATATAGACCAGATTATGGAGCAAACTAAACAACTAAGAACAAAATCATCAGTTCGACCATTAGTAGATCAAGGTACTGTTCTCCCAGTCAAGAAGCAAAGTTAATGCAAATAGGCAGACAATTCCAGAAAAAATTGACCAATGACCAACGACTAATGACTATTGACTATGAAAGAAATGCGCTAAACTCGGAATAGAGACGAACCATTATTGATTCGTCACAAGACTTCTTGGAAGATATCCCTATCGCAGGAAGTGGGTCTATGCCCACTTTTTTTATTGAAATTTCGCATGACTCATCCTTTAGTTCCACAAATTATCGATTTGGCGACACCAGTAGCAGCAGAACTGGGCTTGGAAGTCGTTGGCATAGTTTTCCACACTAACCAACGTCCACCAGTCTTACGGGTAGACATCCGCAATCCCCAGGAGGATACTGGTTTGAATGATTGTGAGCGCATGAGTCGTGCTTTAGAAGCTTCCTTAGATGCGGCAGAGATCATTCCAGATACTTATGTCTTGGAAGTTTCCAGTCCGGGAATTTCACGACAATTAATAACAGACAGAGAGTTTATTTCCTTCAAAGGATTTCCTGTAATCGTCTCCACTTCCCCACCCTACGACGGACAGCAAGAGTGGATTGGTAAGTTGATTCGCCGGGACGAAACCACTGTTTACTTAAATCAAAAAGGTCGCGTGATCGAGATTCCCCGCACCCTCATTACTAGGGTGCTGCTAGATGAGTGCCAATAGACGAGGAACTAAGGGCTAGGGGCTAGAGACTAAGAACTAGTACCGCAGAGCGTTCGTCAAAAGTCAAAAGGCTGGAATTTTGAACTTTTGGACTTTTTCAAATGGTATGCCTATTTACGCCGTGCGGTGCTAGAAGCTAAAGGATAGGGAGTAGAGTTAAACTTTTCTCTAATCCCCAGTCTTTGATGCGTAGTTTCTCACTCCTCATCCCCTTCTACAGACGTGATTCATCGCGTCTGCGCTGTTTCTTATCTCTATTTTTTAGAATCGATTTTAAAGGAGATTGCTTATGTCAATGGTTAGTTTACCAGGATTAAAAGAATTAATTGAAAGTATCAGTCGCGAGCGCAATTTACCTCGTCTAGCAGTCCAATCAGCGATTAGAGAAGCATTACTGAAAGGCTACGAACGTTATCGTCGCGCCCAAAACTTAGAAAGAAGACTGTTTGATGAAGAATATTTTGATAATTTTGAAGTAGAACTTGATATCGAAGGTGAAGGATTTCGCGTTCTTTCTACTAAAAGCATTGTAGAAGCAGTGGATAACACCGATCATCAAATTTCCCTAGAGGAAGTACAACAAGTTGCTCCTGAAGCCCAATTGGGAGATTCTGTAGTGCTAGATGTCACCCCAGATCAAGGTGAATTTGGCCGCATGGCAGCAATGCAAACCAAGCAAGTCCTGGCGCAGAAACTCCGGGATCAACAACGCCAAATGGTGCAAGAAGAATTCCAAGACTTGGAAGGAACTGTCTTGCAAGCCAGAGTTTTGCGGTTTGAGAGACAATCAGTAATTTTGGCAGTAGCTAGTGGTTTTGGTCAGCCAGAAGTGGAAGCTGAGTTACCAAAGCGAGAACAACTACCCAATGACAATTATCGCGCAAATGCCACGTTTAAGGTATATCTGAAAAAAGTTTCCCAAGGGCAACAACGGGGACCCCAGTTATTAGTATCTCGTGCTGATGCTGGTTTGGTAGTTTATCTATTTGCCAACGAAGTCCCAGAAATTGAGGATGAAGTGGTCAGAATTGTGGCCGTAGCACGAGAAGCTAACCCCCCTTCCCGTTATGTCGGTCCTCGGACTAAAATTGCTGTAGATACCCTTGACCGAGATGTAGACCCAGTTGGGGCTTGTATTGGAGCCAGGGGATCACGGATTCAAGTCGTAGTCAATGAATTACGCGGCGAAAAAATAGATGTGATTCGCTGGTCTCCAGACCCATCTACATATATTGCTAACGCCTTGAGTCCAGCGCGGGTAGATGAAGTCCGGCTCATGGACCCCGAAACTCGCCAAACTCACGTCCTTGTGGCTGAAGATCAACTGAGTTTAGCTATTGGTAAAGAAGGACAAAATGTGCGGTTAGCAGCCCGCTTAACTGGTTGGAAAATAGACATTAAAGACAAAGCTAAGTACGATTATGCAGGAGAGGACACTAAGTTCGCTGCTGCACGAGCCAAATATCAACCAGAGGAAGATGATCTGGAACTAGAGGAGCTAGATTATGAAAATCAAGAACAACTAGAAGAGGAAGAAGAATCTTTTGAGACGAGCGATCGAGATTAATTTATTAGTCTTATGGAGTTCTGCTACTATTGACAAGATTACTAGTCTTAATGATTACAGGCATCAATCATTCCAATGTAAGTAAAGATTGGTAAAGCCAAATTTATTTTCATCACCAGATTGCTCACCTGTAGCCAAATTAGACCAATGAAACCAAATTATCGGCGTTGTATAAGTTGCCGCAAAGTAGGCGTGAAAGAAGACTTTTGGCGGATTGTCCGCGTCTTTCCATCTGGAAAGGTACAATTAGATCAGGGCATGGGGCGTTCCGCCTATATCTGCCCGCAAATGAGTTGCCTACAAGCAGCTCAGAAAAAAAATCGACTAGGGCGATCGCTACGTGCGTCAGTGCCAGAAACAGTGTACCAAACATTGTGGCAACGTCTAGCCCCAAGCTATCCCCAAAATCAAAATTAAAATTAGGTACAAAAACCTACTGGCGCTAATCCCCAGAGTACTTGTGCATCAAGCCGACTCTGCAATTCATGGGGTGAATGCCAAAATAGTAAATGGGTGTAGTCAGATGTAACTTTTTCACAAGAAAAGTGGCAGAACAATACCCCAATAAGTTTTACTCGATTGTGTTGTAGAAGACTCAGAATCAGCAAAACAAAAAACCAAAAAATGGCAACCTGGTAGCGCTCAGGCGCACCTTGGCATCAACCATCATTCCAGGTGGTCATGCCAAAGTTAAACCTAAACATCTCTCTTTCCTGACTGGAGGCACCGGCAAAATCACCAAGGGCAACCTAAAAACAGTAATCAAAGGATGGAGATGTCGAAAACCAGGCAACCATCCGCTAAAAAACTGTAAATTAAAGGGGAAGAGTGGATGAACAACGGCAAAGTTAGAATCTACGAATTATCAAAGGAATTGAATTTGGATAACAAAGAGCTATTAGCAATCTGCGACCAGCTCAACATTGCGGTCAAAAGTCATAGCAGCACTATTTCAGAATCTGAGGCAGAACGCATCCGCACAACTGCCGAAAAACTGATAGCTAGCAATGCGATGCATAAAAAAGAACAAGGTATATCCAGCCATAAGTCAAATGCATCACAGACAGGCGATCGCAATCGACCAACCCCACCTCACAAACAGCAAATTTTGGAAATTCGCAAACCCAAAATATTGAGAAATACTACCTCAAACGCCCCAGAAGCTTCAGTTGCTCATGATAGCCAACTAGCTTCCTCGGAAGTTAATTCTACTTCAACATCACAGCCCTCAGATACAACAGTCTCACCCATGAAGCCGACGGCACCAATTCGACCTGTACCCCGGAATCAATCAGAGACCTCAACAGAACCTGCAAGCACACCAGCAGAACAAGTTTCTAAGACAGAGGCACCGGAAACAATAGCAACGGGAAAACCTGAACAAGCTGGCACTGAGCGCAGCCGAAGTGCGGTTTCACCGAGACCGAAAGGGGAAAAACCTCAAAAACCACATCTGGTCTCCCCACCAGCCCGTCCGGCTGCGGGAAATGCTCATGTAGCCCCTGAACAGCTAACTCCAGCAGAGAAACCATTACTCAAACGAGATCAAACCAAGCAAAAGGTGGCGAAGCCAAGCACCACAGATGCCCCACAGGCTCCAGTGCCAAAACAGGCTCGTCCGACTCCATCTCCAACCAGATCCGAGCCAAGAGGAAATAGACCTCCCGGACAATCACCACTAGGAGACGGACCAAGACCCAGCCGCCCAGTACGTCCATCGGAAGCTGTAGCGGCAATGCCAATTGCTACACCGCCTAGTAGACCGATGTCAGGCGGACAAGGAAAAGATGATCTCAGCAATGATCGAGTTTCCGCCGAATTACTTGATTTAAAACGCCCCACCCCACCACGTCTAGCCAAAGGTGGTAAAAAGTGGCAAGAAGAAGAAATTATTGACGAAATCAAGGAAAAAGCTGGCAAGCTAGGGGTTAAAGGCAAGCGAGTCAAACCAGTTGTTGAGGATGACTTTGAAGAAGACGATTTACTTGATGATGAGGATAAAGACTCACCAGCAACCGTGCAAGTCAGTCTTTCCATCGCCCGTCCTCCCAAACCAAAAGCAGCTCGATCTGCACAATCACCCAGTGCAGCAGTTATTAGCGCCCCCAATACTAGGAAGAAGAGAACCTTTTCTTCTCGCCGCGACCACAACCGTCGCCAAGAAGTCGATACCAAGGTAGATCGTCCAGAAAAAGTAGAGATTACAGGGCCAATGACAGTCCAAGAACTGTCTGATCTTTTAGCTGTTGCCGATACAGAGATTGTGAAAATCCTGTTCCTCAAAGGCATGGCGGTGAGTATCACCCAGAATTTGGATATTCCCACCATTAATTTGGTAGGTAAAGAGCTAGAAATTGAAATCGAAACCACCGAACGAGAAGCAGAAGCCCGCAAAGTCACAGAAATGTTGGATGTGGCAGATATGCAACTGCTCCAACGTCGTCCGCCAGTTGTGACAATTATGGGTCACGTAGACCACGGTAAAACTACTCTACTCGATTCCATTCGCAAAACCAAAGTAGCTTCTGGTGAAGCTGGTGGTATTACCCAGCACATTGGTGCATACCATGTGGATGTGGAACACGACGGTAAGGCGCAGCAAATCGTCTTCTTAGACACTCCCGGACACGAAGCATTTACAGCAATGCGCGCACGGGGTGCAAGAGTCACAGACATTGCCATCTTGGTAGTAGCGGCTGATGATGGTGTTCGTCCTCAAACCATAGAAGCTATTAGCCATGCTCAAGCTGCTGAAGTCCCAATTGTTGTAGCCATCAACAAAATTGATAAGGAAGGCGCACAGCCAGACCGCGTTAAACAAGAACTGACTCAGTATGGTCTCACACCTGAAGAATGGGGTGGTGAAACTATCATGGTTCCTGTGAGTGCGATTAAAGGTGAAAACCTTGATACCCTCTTAGAAATGATTCTGCTAGTCGCAGAAGTCGGAGAACTATCTGCTAACCCAGACCGTTCTGCTAAGGGAACAGTCATTGAGGCGCATCTGGATAAGGCTAAAGGAGCAGTAGCTACCTTGCTGATTCAGAATGGCACCCTGCACGTCGGCGATATGTTAGTAGCTGGCTCGGCATTTGGTAAAGTGCGGGCAATGGTCGATGACCGAGGCAAGAGAGTAGATATTGCTAGTCCTTCCTTTGCTGTAGAGGTTCTAGGTTTAAGCGATGTGCCGGGTGCAGGCGATGACTTTGAAGTATTCGCTAATGAAAAAGAAGCCAGAGCGCTGGCTGCAACTCGCGCTGACAAACAACGTCTATCCCGCCTGTTACAGGGACGTATTACTCTGACAACTCTCTCGGCTCAAGCACAAGAAGGCGAGTTAAAAGAACTCAACTTGATCCTGAAGGGAGATGTCCAAGGTTCTGTAGAAGCCATTGTGGGATCTCTCAGACAAATCCCCCAAAACGAAGTTCAAATTCGGATGCTATTGGCTACTGCTGGAGAAATAACTGAAACAGATATTGACCTAGCCGCAGCGAGTGGAGCCGTAATTATTGGCTTCAATACCACCTTCGCCAGTGGTGCTAGACAAGCTGCCGACGAATCTGGGGTGGATGTGAGGGAATACAATATCATCTACAAACTCTTGGAAGACATCCAAGGAGCCTTAGAAGGTCTTCTGGAACCAGAGTTGGTGGAAGAACCCCTTGGTCAAACCGAAGTCCGTGCCGTCTTCCCAGTCGGTCGTGGAGCAGTTGCTGGTTGCTATGTGCAGTCGGGTAAATTGGTTCGCAACTGTAAAGTTCGGGTGCGTCGTTCCGGTAAGGTGGTCTACGAAGGTGTCCTTGATTCCCTGAAACGAATCAAAGAAGATGCGCGTGAAGTTAACTCCGGTTACGAATGCGGCATCAACATTGATAAATTCCATGACTGGGTTGAAGGAGACCTCATTGAAGCCTTCCAGATGGTAACTAAGCGTCGTACACTCACACTAACGAAGTAGTGTCTGTTACTAACTGCTGGGTCATGAGTAAAAATGATGAGTTTTGAGTTGAACAGAGTTGACAACTCAAACTTCAAAACTCATCCTCCCGCACTGGCTACGCCCTTAATGCTTACAGCGTTTAGCAATGCCAGTTGCCACCCTAGTCAGGAAAGCCGCCCCGGAGGTACAGTCTTTTGCCGTTGCTCACAGCAAGAATTTATTTATATCGGCTTTGGTCTATACCTCTGGGAGAAAACTGGAATAACGCCACACCAGCGTCTACAGCACTTACAAATTTTATATGACCTCCTTTCGCTCTGAACCTATCTTGTGGATTCACGTGGCTGGATTGGCGATGCTGCCAATTTTTTTAGTCCTGTGTTTATTGTTTTTATCTGTGGGTGAACCGTTTTTGCCAGTGTGGATGGAGTTATTTCTAGTCGCTGGTGTTGGTGTTTTACCACTGTTATGGATGCAATTACACCGCCCTTTTTATATATTTGCCATTTTGGTTGTAGCGCTGAAGCCGGAAAATCTCACGGAGCAACAGCGTAAAATTCTCTGTTTAATTAATACAAAGTTAAATCGTTTTTTGTCCTTGGTGGCAGCAATATTATTAATTGGAGTATTGTGGCAACTCTATGGGGTGCTTCCACAGCTAGAAAATTTAGCTAAATTTCTCCCCCAGTGGCGCAGCTTAGGTTTAATATTAGCTGCCTTAGCTTTTTTTGCCAGTAATCTATTTTTACAAATACCCGTGAGTGTGGCGCGCGTTTTAGTGACCAATGAGACAGAATTTGCCGCGATAGAACCATTATCTTTAGAAAAGATTCAACAGGATTTTACTATTTTGGGTGTCAGGGTTAATCAAATTGTGCCTCGGATATTTCCATCCCTAAGAGAGATTAACATAAAACCACAAAAACCCTTAAAGTAGACCCTGATGGGTGTGAAACGAGTTATGCACTGTTTGATTAATGAACACTGCCATAACGGTTGAAGTTAAAATGAAGGAATGAGGAACTATGGCTCAAATTCCATCTGCTAGCGATCGCCGCTTTTCTGCTGACCCACAAATTTGGTATAGTCTAAAATGCGCGATCGCTACTAGTTCAGGTTTTCAACGCTGGCAACTAGAACACAATACCCAATTGCAGGGACTTCACCTGGAACAACAGGTACAAAGATATTTACGAGAAACTTTAGAAACTTTAGCTTACTAAAATTTGAGCAAATCTTGTAGACCTACTTGCAAGCGGCGGAGTTGATGGTAAGCATTTTCTAAGCGTTCTCCATCAACTTCTACATTTACTGTGGGATAATTTTCAATTATTTCTAGCAGCGTCACCTGCCCATCTTCACTAGCAGAGAGTATCAAAGCGGCGCGTAAAGCTTGCCGGTCGGCTCTACGGGATGGCGTATGAATCACTTGACTCAGTTCATCAAGGATGACGTTACCAATTGGGCTATTCAAAATTCTATCTAAAATCACCAGGTCAATCTTAACAGGTGTCGTCAAATATGGACGAATTGCTTTGGGGTCTTGTTGCGCTAAAGCAAAATTAACTCGCAGTGAACGTGAGAGTTCCCCAGTTTCAGCAAACTTGGATAATTCCTCTACTGAAATTGATTCACGGAAAATACCGTATTTTAGCACTACTTGTTCAGCCGCCAAGGCAGAAGTTTGGCTAAATAACACACACATACTAACTATAAATAAGGCTCGGCGCAGCACTATAAAACGATACAGCATATTTCTCCGTTGACTTTTCCTGAAATCATAACCACCCTAGTTAATTACGGTATCTGGCTCTAGGTATTTATCTGATGGAAATTACTATACTATAGGCACATATTTATACTTTTATCTAACTCGTAAGCTGGTGTTAATAAGATAAATTGGCTGTGGGAATACCTACGGTTAGCTATGCTAAAACTCTGATTTACAAATTGCATCAGAAACTTAGCTGACTAATTGCTAGTCATCAGATATAGTTTTGCATGGATTAAATAGCTTTTAGCTGCTATATTTGACCCTGTTTAACAACTGTAGTTCAGCTAACCACATACATAAAATGAAATATCGGGGTTTTCATATTTCTCTGGCTGCGCCACGCCAGCTATCAGCCAAAAATTTTCGTCTTTTGTTTAACAGTCATTTCAAATCGACTTTACCCTTGCGAGCTGGACTAACTGCTTTGTTAGTTGCATCAAGCAGTTCCATATTACTAACTACTCAGGCCAATGCAGGTGCATCCCAGCAACAGACTTTAATGGCGCAAGTGCCTACATCTGCAACAGTAATTTACGTTAATCCAGAAACAGGTGCAGATACAACTGGTGTTGGGACTACCGCAGCAGCGCCTTATAAAACTATTGCTTTTGCTCTCAGACAAGCCGAAGCAGCCGAAGCAGGTACAGTTATTCAACTAGCACCAGGGACTTATAACAGCGAATCTGGAGAACAATTTCCTTTGTTGCTGAAACCAGGTGTTACCCTCCAGGGTGATGAATCTAGTAAAGGTCAGGCAACTTTGATTACTGGTGGTGGTTTTTACACAAGTGTTACCTTTGCCAGACAAAATATTACAATCTTAGCTACCGAAAATACTACCGTTGCAGGTTTAACGGTTACTAACCCAAATCAGCGTGGTACTGCCGTTTGGGTAGAATCGAGTAACCCTACAATTAAGAACAATACTTTCACTAACAGTTCTAGAGAGGGTGTTTTTGTTACAGGTTCAGCTAGACCCAAAGTTGAAAATAATCGGTTTGTGCAGAACCAGGGTAACGGGATTTCCATAACTAAAACTGCCCAAGGTGAAATTCGCAATAATTTGTTTCAAGATACAGGTTTTGGTCTAGCTATCGGTGGTACTTCCACACCCCTAATCGAAGGAAACCAAATAGTTCAAAACCAAGATGGTTTGTTTATCTCAGAATCTGCTAGACCTATTCTGCGTAAGAATGTCATTCAAAACAATAAGCGGGATGGTATTGTGGCAACTGTCAATGCTCAACCTGACCTTGGTAGTAATGAAAATCCTGGTGGCAATCTGATTCGGGGTAATACTCGTCATGATGTGAATAACGCCACCTCTAGAAATACGATTCTCGCTATTGGCAACGATATTGATCAGAGTCGCATTTCTGGTCAAGTCAATTTTGTAGCTGCCACGGTTGACCTGCCTACTGGTCAAACGGCCTTTGGAGATGTGCCAGAGGGTTATTGGGCAAAAGCTTACATTGAAGCCCTCGCAGCGCAAAATATCATCGCTGGTTTCCCTGATGGCACTTTTAAACCCAATGACCCTGTAACCCGCGCTCAATTTGCCACCATTGTCACTAAAGCTTTGACACCACCAATGAAACGTGGGGGTACTAATTTTAGAGATGTAGCTAGCAATTTCTGGGCTTACGGTGCGATTCAATCTGCTTACCGGAGTGAATTTCTCGCAGGCTATCCCGATGGGAGATTTCAACCACAGCAGCAAATTCCTAGAGTACAGGCACTCGTTTCTTTAGCCAACGGTCTGGGTTTCACTGCTAATAATCAAAATGCTCTGACTTTTTACAGTGATGCTGCCCAAATTCCTAATTACGCCATTGGCCCAGTAGCTGCTGCAACTACACGACAATTAGTGATTAACTACCCCTCAGCTAGACAACTCAATCCCAATCGTCCCGCAACTAGAGCAGAAATTGCCGCCTTTGTTTATCAGGCGCTAGTTAATGCTGGACGTGTTGAACCAATTCCTTCACCCTATTTGGTAACAGCGCAGTAAAACTTCTCGCTTTGACATCCTGGTGATTTTTCGAGGGTGTCAAAGTATCTTTACGAACGTTTTTGCCGATTTTGCTCCCAGCGCCAGAGAAAAATCATCAGGGCTAAAACTCCGACTTGTAGAGCTAAATTAGGCGCTGCGTTCTCAATATCTCTTCCAGCCAGGACTTGAAAAAAGAAAATAAACGCCCCAATTAAAGCAGATGCACCAAAACCAACATAAATAAATTGCCGAAAACCACGATAGGGTGTTGCCATTTCGGCTTTGAGGCGAGCATATTGTTCAGGATTAAGGTTATTTTTAGAATTTGGTTTTACCATCAGTAAATAATGCTATAATGTTTTGCTGTACGCGCCGATGTGGCTCAGTGGTAGAGCAGCTGATTCGTAATCAGCAGGCCACGGGTTCAAATCCCGTCATCGGCTTGAGTTGAATGACTGAAAAATACTTCACTCCAGCTATTGTCCCATGTAGGATGTTTTTTTGTGCGGCGATCGCGATCGCCGGAGGCGGGGCTTTGCCCATCGCTTCCTCTGGGTTTTTACCAGATATTTCAGCAATAATATAGACATCTTCCTATAAAAAACAAATTTCCGAGGCAATATGCAAGTTATCTCTCAAGAAAAGCCGAATACACCCCAACCGCCAACCTTTACTTCTCTTGAGGATGAACGCCTGCATCGTAAACAGCGCCTCACCGCAGCATTACGCCTATTTGCCCGCTATGGTTTTGATGAGGGTATTGCAGGACACATCACAGCACGCGACCCTGAACACCCGGAACATTTTTGGGTGAATCCCTTAGCGATGCACTTTAGTCTAATTAAAGTTAGTGATTTAATTCTAGTTAACCAGGAAGGTGAAGTAATTTCGGGCAATTATCCAGTAAATCAAGCAGCTTTTGCAATTCATTCCCAAATTCATGCAGCACGTCCCGATGTGGTAGCAGCAGCTCATGCTCATTCCATACATGGTAAAAGCTGGTCTAGCCTCGGTCGTCTCCTTGACCCCATTACCCAAGATGCTTGCTCATTCTACCAAGACCACAGCCTGTTTAATGACTATACAGGTGTGGTTTTAGAAGTAGAAGAAGGTCAACGTATTGCCCAAACATTAAGGAACAATAAAGCTATTATTCTCAAAAACCACGGGTTGCTTACAGTTGGTCACTCAGTTGATGAAGCTGCTTGGTGGTTCATCACAATGGAGCGCTCTTGTCAAGCTCAATTACTAGCTGAGGCTGTGGGTAAACCTAGCGCAATTAAACCTGAGTATGCGAGTTTGGCACATACTCAGGTTGGTTCAGATTATTTGGGTTGGCTTAGTTTTCAACCATTGTATGAGATGATTGTGCGGCAAGAACCGGACTTGCTGGAGTGAAAGCAAACTTTTTTTGTTGGCGTTTAATAACTCCTGCTGCACCTAAAGCACCAAAGGCCAATATCCCCAATACAGCCCCAGGTTCGGGAACAGATTGAGGGTGAAGTGCTACAAGTGCTGCGTCTGCTATCAGCCGATGAGTAGCTGTTGTCGGATGGATATTATCCCAAAACAAATACTCATCAGGATTAGAACATTGGGTAAAGTTGCCTGTTGCTACTATGAATTCAATTGATTGTTCTAAACAACGATCAGTTACATTTGTCAACCCAAACTCTCCGCTATTGTTCGTAATTTGACTAATTAAAGAATTAACATCGAACAGATTGATGTTGAGGTTTGGTTGCTGCTGACTTAAAAATTGGAGACCTTGACTCAAGGCAGAATTATGGAATCCAGTCAACAAATTGAGTCCCGCAGAAGCAATAGGATCATTGATATCGGGAGTATTTCCTAAATTAGGAAGATTAGCTATCAAAAAGTTTTTAGCCCCAACAGAAGCGAGATTAGTAACTACATTGAGTAAATTATTGACTGGTTGAGTAAAGTCTTGATTGCCAGCGCCAAGATAATCGTTAGCGCCAGCTGATACTATGTAGAGTGCATCTGTATCAGCTTGTAAATTAGGGAGTATTGATGAAAAAAGCTGTATTTGCTGGGTTAATCCTGGCAAATTAACATTAAGAGTATTAGAATCTCCCGTTGTAGCACCAGCAAAAGCAAAGTTATTGGTCGTTAATCCCAGATCCGCTGCTAGATATTCCACCCATACTAGTCCATTGGAAATTCGTCCTTCAAAGTAGGGAATAGGGGGAATTCCAATGCCGAAATTATCCTGGGTTAAACGAAAAAAATTACCATTATCAACTGTACTGTCACCAAATACGTAAAGCTGACTAAAAATTGCAGCTGAAGCTTTCATCGGCAACATAAAGGAAAAAAGGACGAATCCCGCCGCCAGAAATTGCTTTTTCATGTTTATTTTGTGGTGTATTCTATCGCGTCTTAAGCTTGAGCAATATTTATGAAGAATGATATATGCATGGATTTAAAATAATTACTTATTGCAAAATCCAGTCAGATGACTGGCTCCACTTGCGTAATTAAATGAAATATATCTATACAATTATTATGGGTTAGCCGAAATTATCTGCGGGATAATTTATAAATTTTCCCTATTTTCTTCCGGAAATGCCAATTTAGTACAGATGGTAATACTAAACTTAAATATAGGGTAAATTGCTGTTTAAGTCCAGCAATTCAGGTAATTTTTATCGTTGACCGATATCTAACAAGGTTGTTGCACGGCTAAAATTCTAAATGTTTAAGCTGTTCCTAGCTATTTTATTTGGTTCGTAAGCAGGGCTTTATGACTGGTTTTTCAAGCCCTGTATATGGGATATTTTTTTAATTAGAAGCCTTTAACTTCAAAGCCTCAGCAGCCGATATCCCCTCACCTTGAGTGCCAAAGTAACCCAAAGCTGCCGCAGCTTCAGCACGAGACACTGGTTTTTTGGGTTGGAACAAAGTTGTATAACCAAACACCCGTCTAATATTTGATTGTTCGCCATTTTGGAAATCAGCCAGCACGGCGCGTAATGCTTTGGGGTCAATTTTTCCCGTGTCTTGAAAACCCCAGGTTTCCTTGACTGCATCTAAATTGGCAGTAGGTAAGGCTTGACGAGTATCTAGGGGAATTTTCCACAGTATTAACTGTTCTCGTGTCAGTGGTGCATCAGGTTGAAATAAAACTGTTGTAGAGTCACCAGATAAGGGACTGGGAATTAACCCTGCTTCAGCTAACCCTTGAATTACAGGAAAATCAACATCAGTTTTTGATACATCACTAAAAGTGGATTGTGTGCTTGCGGATGCCAAACGAATCTGTTTAGCCGGATTATTAATATACATGGCATTGTTAGCCGCAACTAGCCAACGGGCATATTCCCGGCGCGTCACGTTTTTACTTGGTTCAAAGGAGTTAGTTATGGCATTATTAGAACTACTCTTCACTTCCTGAGATTTTAAAGACAAAACACCCAAAGCGGCTAAATCTTGGATGGATTGACGCAATTCTGGTGGTGCTTGGTTGAGATCGTTGAATTGCTGAGATTTTACTGTAGCTATAGCGGGTGTTTGGCTACCGGATGTGTTATTTGGCGATGTAGCCAAATTATCAGGGAGTGGTGGACCAAAAACATTGGGATTGCTGGATTGAGAAGTTGCAGTTTCAGGTTGTGTTGTAGCTGTACTATTAGATACGTACTCAATAATCAATGCACTGGCTGTTTGTGGCTGATCCGGTTTGGGGTTAGTAACTGATTGTGCCTGAATAGACACCTTTACCTGCAAATCGTCCCGACGTGCTTTAAAGATATTTTCCGCATCATCTGTGGGCTGTTGTAAAATTTGCCAGTCATTTTTCTGAAACTGGTCACTATAAAAGCTAGTAATAAAATTGCTGGGGTCGGAACTTAGCCAGCGAGTGACTACGCTATTTTCGGCAGTCCTTTCAGCTGTGACTGACTCTAATTTAGCATTGGGATATAAAGGGATATTTGGGGGAAAATCAGATGGTAACTGAACTGTGGGTTGGTTTTGCCCTGGTTGCGGTTCATTTCTCGGAGATTGACCAAATATTCCTGGGTTCTCTTGCAGCCTGGGATCTGCCGCCAAAGACTGTTCTAGGGTTTTGGCGGTGGGATTGTTACCACAAGCTGTTAAAGAGGTGAATAAAATAGCCAAACTCAGTAAGACAGCTGGACGTTTACGCAAAAGCACAAGAAATCACAAATGACGTGTCAATTCCTACCCTAGCGCAGACTGTTGAAAATTAATGAGTCGATATTGAATTATCAACAGTTTTTGTTAATCTTTTAGGAACGAGGTCGTTACAAATTTTTAATAATTGAGTCGCAACAAGGGCTGGAGCAAAGTTTTCGCTCACATATTGGCTGGACTCAAAGCCTCGTTTAATTGCTGCTTCTGGATCATTTAAGCAGATTCTCATACAGCTGACTAATCCTTCTACATCTTCATTTTCAAAAAATAGGTTGTGCTGTCCAGCTATTTCTGGTAGTCCTCCCATTCTGGAAACAATAGAGCAGGTTTGCACACTAGAGGCTTCTAGCACTACGTAGCCGGCTGGTTCTTGCCAGCGAGAAGGCGCAACTAAAGCTAGTGCATCTTGAACTTTTGCGAGTGCTTCCTGATTGGGGAGTTTACCTAAAAAACTAACACTGTCGAGAATGCCTAAATCAGAGGCTAGCTTTTGCAATTTTTTACCTTGTCCTCCATCACCAATGATTAATATTTGAAATTTTGGGGTTTCATTCTGCAATATTTGTGCTGCTTTTAATAGAATATCTACTCCCTTATCTCTATCTAATCTACCAATAAAAACAAATGTATATGGATTAGATAAAGTTTTTAAGGATTTTTGTTGATGCTGATGTTTAATTTCTATGGGATTATACAAAGTTTCTAGTGGATAGGGAAATGCACAGGATTCTCCTAAGAAACTGCTACAAGCTGTACGATAATCAACTAAAAGTGCTGTACATAGGCGGGCAGCGAGTTTAGCCCATTTAACCAAAGTGTATAATTTCCATTTCCAAGGTACATGAGGTTTAGGTAATGTCCTTTTTAATTCTGCTTTGAGTCTTTTGAAGAATGGCATTTTTTCATAACGATTATGGGTAGACTGATAAAAAATATAATGATATTTAATAATTATCTTTTTGCCGAAAAGTTTACAGATGATTGTAAAAAATAAATCATTGGAGTTTGTATGTACTATATCTGACCAGACTATATGATTCAAAATTTTTGCCCAATTGTCTTGTCTTGTGGAAATAGTTTTAACTTCAACTGCTCTATTTTTTAGCTCTGGAATAATTGCATTAATATAAGTTAAAACTCCAGAAATCTCTTCTTCATAATGACGGTGTTGAATTAAAATTTTCATGGATAAATTGGTGTTATTCAGTGGTTTTGGGTGATTTAAATTAATGGTATGTGAGGTTGCGCTTGATTCGTCCACAGGAAGCAATGTGACTGGCTTACAAGCAAAGCCTGCTGATGTGGGCTAATTATGCGCCTCTTTATAAATAATACATTCCTGTATTTATTTTTACTGAAAATAGCAAGAATAAAGCCCACTTGTGCAGGCTGAGAAATTTTTATTTTTTAATGTGCGGTGCTGGTAATTCATTCAAAACTCGCCAAAGTACTGTGTAACTACCATCATCACGGCGGCGCACTGGACGGAAGGCTAAGATCATGTCACTACTGGGAATATTTTGTAGTTGCTTTGAGGATATAGGCTGACCATTCAACATGGTATCTGGCAATTGAAATTGTAGCGATCTCACTACATAAGTATGGTTTAATTCAGCTTCAGCATAGGGCAAAATTCCTGCCTGATTTTTACCTGTCAAAAACCGCCTTCTTTCTACTTGTAAAGCTTCTAACTGCTGGGGCGGTTGGTAATTGAGCAGAAAGTCTCGCGTTGGTGAAGACGCGACAGCTTGTAGCCGTCCATCTAACTTATCTAGGGGGATATCACCCACGTCAACCATGAAACTATAATCTACGCCTTGATCCACTAATTGAAAGCGCTCCCCACTAAGCTGAAGTGCTAAACTAGGATTAAATCCATCCTTAGCATCACCCAAAGAGGGGAAAGGATAACGCTCACTAACATTGGGTTGCAATCGATTCCACAGAGTATTCAGGGGACGTTGGTAAACTGAAGACTGTAAAACACGGAAAATACCAGTCCGAGGCAACTCCAAGAACTTAGCGTAAATTTGAGGTTCTTGCAGATCAAGTCCGTAGGCAAAGCGCTCAAGTACTGCCGCATTTTCCCAAGGATCTGTAAAGCGAATTTCTGGGGGAAAAGCCGCTTGTGCTGCGGTCAAGATTTGCTTGGCATTTGCCAAAGTAGTCAGTGCTGACTCAGGGGCTGCAATTGCAGGTTGTACAGGCGGTGCATAATTGGCTATGGCTGTTTTGGCATTTCTCCCAATTAAGTGTAATTGTGGGGATTCTGCTGGCGATCCTAAAGTGTCCGACGATAAATTTGGTTCCCATGTAGAGAAAGATACTGCTGGGTTTCTCAGATCAGGATACTCTACAGGTGCAATAGCAAGCACAGGATCTGATTGGCGTTCACCAGTGACTAGGGGTAGCTGTCTGACTAAAGCTAATTCACCCCGTCTAGATAACAGTATGTCTAGCACTGGAAATAGTTTTAATAACTCCTGGCTAGAAGTATACAAAGGGCAGTAAATTTGATCTGGGGCTTTAGTTAACTGGTCAAGTAAGGGCGACAGATTTCTCAATGAATCTCTTTGAGAATTACAGAAAGCTTGGGGATTTTTTTGCTGACGATTCACAAAACTTTCTACCGTCTTCACTTGAATTCTTAATTGTCCTCTCACCGCTCGTATACGATTGACATCAGGATCTGTGAGTGATTGCTCAATCCGAGCCATCAAATCTAGCTGACGCTGTACCAGTCTGCCAGCTTCAGTATAAAAATTTTCATCTGTTGGCTTTGATGTAAGATTTTGAATTAGGGGAGATTGGGACTCGTATCCAACAGCCAAAGTGATTCCTGGAAGGTAAATTAGACCAAAAGGCAGCAAAAAGCTGAAAAAGAAGTGTCTCATGTCAAAAACGCCGAGCAGATAGGAGGATGAAAAATCTAAAATAGATATTAAATTGAAGAAAATCAACGACCATCGACAACAGTCAATCCATTCTACTTTCTGTTAAGCGAAGCGTCGCCAGGTTGTTACCAGTGCTGAAACACGATTACATGCAAGTTTCCCAGGATCAGCCTATTTATTCTGAGGCTCCACTCCAACTGTTGCTATTTGTCGATGGACGACCAAAGTCTCGACAACAAGTGCAGCGTATCCGTGCTTACTTAAAAGAATTACAAGCTCAGTATAACTTTGAACTTCAGATTATTGATGTAGGGCAACAACCCTATTTAGCAGAACACTTTAAATTAGTTGCTACGCCAGCTTTAATCAAAATCCACCCCGAACCGAGACAGATTATCGCTGGAAGTAATATTATCGCCCAATTGAAAAATTGGTGGCCTCGCTGGCAAGGGGCTGTAGATGCTTACTTAAAATTGCAAGAAGATTTACAAGAACGAATCGATGACAACACTCGGATGTCATCACCAAAATCTACAATTCGTTCGGTAGCTGTTTCTGCGGAACTGATTAAACTTTCAGACGAAGTTTTTCGTTTAAAACAAGAAAAAGAGAAACTTCAGGAGCAGTTACAATTTAAAGACAGGGTAATCTCTATGCTGGCGCACGATCTTCGCAATCCCCTCACAGCTGCGGCGATCGCCATCGAAACTCTCCAATCTAATTACAATATCGAAATGGCGGCATTTGTGCGGCTCAAACCAGCTATGGCGGCACATTTATTAAAACAAGCCCGGATTCAAACCAAGACAATTGACCGGATGATTGCTGATTTGTTGCAGGTTGGCCGGGGCAATGATACAGAATTGCCAATCATACCCCAAAAAATGGAACTTGGTAGCCTTTGCTTGAACGTATTGGAAGAATTGCGCGATCGCTACACTGCCAAATCCCAACAAATAGAAACAGATATTCCGCAAGATTTACCCAAGGTCTATGCCGATCCAGAACGTGTGCGCCAAGTGCTAATCAACCTGTTGGATAATGCCATCAAATACACGCCAGAAGGCGGCCAAATCAGCATTGCTGGATTACATCGCACAACCCAAAAAATTCAATTTAGTATTGGTGACACTGGCCCCGGAATTCCCTTAGAAAAGCGCGATCGCATCTTTGAAAACCACTACAGGCTACAACGAGATCAAGCGATCGATGGGTACGGCATTGGTCTTTGTTTATGCCAACGTATTATTCAATCACATTACGGTCAAATCTGGGTAGATTCTGCCCCCAATGGCGGCGCATGGTTCCATTTTACATTGCCTGTATACCCAGCTTAGAGAGAGAAAATAGCCAAAAAATCTCATTTTTGCACAATTTGATTGCGCCCCTTTTTTTTTGCTTGGTAAAGTGCCTGATCCGCAGCCATCACTAAATCAGCCGGGGAGGACTCCCATGTAGGCGTAATCGTTGCCACTCCCATACTAATGGTGACATACTGACTAATCGCAGAACCACTATGAGAAATTTCTAAATTCATGACACCAACTTGCATGGCCGTGGCGACATATAAAGCACCAGCAGCATCAGTCTTAGGCATAATCACAGCAAATTCTTCACCACCATAACGTGCGACCAAAACTTGATTGTTTTGCGCCTTATAGTTGAGAACATTACCCACCTCCCGGATGCAAATATCTCCGGCTGGATGACCATATTCATCGTTATATAATTTAAAGAAATCAATATCACATAAAATTAATGATAAAGGCGATTGTTTCTGTGCTGAGTGAATCCACTGGGTGTTCAGATAATCATCAAAGCGACGACGATTAGCCAGCCCCGTTAAACTATCTATATTAGCCAAATGCTGCAAAGCCTGATTTGCAGCTTCTAATTGTTTATATACTTGCGCTTGTTGGAGTAATTTTCGTAATCTTTGCCGCAATACCGCCCAATGAATTGGCTTAGTCAGGTAATCTGTTGCACCGGCATCAAAAGCACGGTCTACAGACTCTTGATCATCTAAACTTGTAATCATCAATATGGGAGTGCGTTCCCATAACTTCGAGATCACAGCATTGCCCAAAGGAGATTCAGTATCAAGATTTTCCAATGCTGTCATCAAATTGTTTCTGGCAATTTGCAGCAATCGTCTACAGCAAGTAAAGCCATCCATCACAGGCATTATTGCATCTAGTAACACTATATCTGGTTTGACAGTTTCATAAGCATCTAAACACTCCTGACCGTCAGCAACCTCAACGACTCGATAGCCTTCGTTTTCCATAGCTTCACGCAACAGTAATCGAATGGTCTTGTCATCATCAGCCACCAGAATCACTGGCGGTTGTTTAGATCGAGAAATCCGGGTTAGGCATGACATGAGTAGCGTTCCAGTGAAAATGAGAGTATCGGGTTAGGAAAAAGCTGAGAAAACCTAGACCTCATCACTAAATCGCCTACAAGCGAGAGTTGTTTTACAGTAGTAAAAATCCTGAAACAAACTTGGTGATTCAGTCTATTTTGTGTGATTGAGACCAGAAAAAAGTGTAATTTCAAATGGAGATATTTATATTCCTGGCAAAAGATAGGTGACTTTTGATGAAAAATATCAGTATACTACCTAAGATGGTGCAGAAGTATCAAAAATAGATGAGTTAACTGGCAGATAACGCTTGTTTTAGCCAGTAACAAAAAAGGCTGTAATGCCTATTTACCCACAAAAACGGTCAAAAAATTTCATTTTACCATTCTGTTTAAAGATTAAAATTTATTGAGAATATTCTTAAATGCCAGACTCACTCATGTATCAGCAGGATAATTTCGTCGTTCTAGAAACAGACCAACCAGAACAATTTATGACAGTTAATGAATTGTTAGACAAACTCAAGCTTGTGCTACAAAAAATGAGTCGTCAGGATTTGCCCACAGATTTACAAAAGTTTGATTCTGTCAATGCTCAAGCCCAATATTTAATTGATACAAGTTGTGAATTGGATGTTGGCCCAGGAAAATATTTGCAGTGGTACGCTATCCGATTAGAAAAGTAGCTGCCTATCCTTGATGAATTTAGGTGGGGCTGAAAAACGAAATCAAACCTTGGATAGCAAAGGGCTGTAAAGTCCAGGAGGCGTAGCTACGCTTCTTGCGGCGATGAGTGCTGATTGCTGTTGGCAAGGGGATTTAGCCCGGATAAACCCAGGTTATTAACCTCAAGCAATCAACACTAACTAAACCGTCTGGGCAATTGCTATATTTCAGGCAGGACTTAAGTTTAAATGCAAACTTTTAATTATTTACTCAGTTTTGCTTACTTCTGGTTGAGTAACAATTGTTAATTCAATCATATCTTCCCCAACTTCTGTAATTTTAATATCTACTCCAGGCCCAAAATATCTGATCATTTTTTCCTGTTTTTCCTGCCAATCATCAAATGAAATGAACGGCGAATCAAATTCTAAAATTAAGGCATAAGCCCCATTAATTTCGATTTCTCGCAAACCTGTCACCTCTGGGCGCTCTTCATCTGTGGGACTCAGACCAAGATAAGATAGCGCTTCATCTAAATGAGCTTCTTGACCATAACAGTATCGAGTGATGTCCTTGCGAATTTTATTTTGAGTGATAGTTGCTTGCTGTTCCCGCAAGAGTAATACTGAGGGAGTTGTATCTTGACTGAAGGGTATAGGCAGAATTTCATTAGCTTTGAGCGCCAGTCCTCCTAAAAAAAGAGGAAACCCATAAAAAAACCCGACCAGATTAAGTGTGGCATTATCAGCAGCATAGGCGACGAAACCAACAATGATTAATATACCGCCGATGGTTAAACCGATAGTCCCCAAAGAAATTTTACGTAACATGAGCTGAGGATTTTATAAATTCTTAACATCTTATGTTTATTATCATCGCTTATTGGTAACAGTTAAGGAAGAGTTCCTCACGCAGAACTATAGATTGGTGGAATTCATCCCCATACCTCTGGTGCAGATGCGACTCATCGCGTCTCTACGCCATTTTGGGTTAACTTTAGAGTTGAGGCTATTTCAAGACTGGAAAAAAATCATGGATTTACAGACTATAAAAGAACGAATTGCCGTAGTTCAAAGCAAGCGTGAGTACCTACTCAGCCTTTTGGAGCAACCAAACTTAGGCACTTTAAGGATTGATGTTAACCAGGCTTTGGAAGAAATGGATGATTTAATTGATGAATTTAAACGGACTATTCCGGAAACAGATAATAATTAGGCTACACTAGGTATACGAAAACACACAGCAGCGCTAACATAACCGTGAATTAGCGGTTAAATTGGCGCTGTTTCTCTATAAAAGCAAAGTGCTGTTAGCGGTAGCGGGGCGTTTAGCCCGTGCTGAGTAGAAACCAATTTATCTCAAGGCTTTCAACAATCAACAATGTCCTAACTTCCTTGGCGGTTGCTATAGAACGCAGCCTGAGTGAAAATTTGACAATAATTTGGCAGCGTTAGCTATTCTGACTTAAGCATTGCCGGTACGTTCTCCTAATTGTCTCACCAAAGCAATCAGTTGATTTGTGGGAACATCTTTTTGGCAAATATCGTCAAAATTTACTGTATTCCTAGCGCCCAAATTCGCATCTTCGACTGAGGAATAAGCCAGGATTTGAGTATGGGGAGATATTGCTTTAATCTGACTAGAAGCACTCCAACCATCCATAACTGGCATTTGTAAATCTAGAACAATGACATCAGGTTGGCAGCTTTTCACCATTTCTATAGCTTCTTGACCATTGCAAGCTAACCCAACTACGTGGAGATTTTCTTGCGCCGAAAAAGCTAGATGTAGAGTTAAACGTGTAAGTTCGTGATCATCAACCACTAGAACACGTAAGGTCGTAGATCGACAAGAAAGCATTAACATTTAAGGGAATAAAAAATAGATACCATAACCCCTACAGCTTATGGGAAAACGCACCATAAAGCACTCTATCTTATGGGTGAATAAATTTTCTTTACCCATATTAATTAACCAGACAGTTTACTCAGGAATTAAATTTATTTAAACAAAATTTAATTCCTCTGTTTGTCTGTGTAGTAGTAACTCTTTTTGGAATCAATCAAGTTTGAGGCTATACCAGTTGAGCGTAATGCCATATTTATCAGAGTTTTTTGGGAATTAGTTTCTGGACAATCTACAGCTTCGCCATCCAAGCTATCACCTGGACGACGCTGGATATAAGTACCATCAGTTTGTAATTCCCAGGCTTGACGATTATCAGCTAACAGAATCCCCATAATTTCTTGCAAATCTTTAGCAATATCTGGATCTTTGATTGGGGTAATTACTTCAACTCGGCGATCTAAGTTGCGACGCATCCAATCAGCACTGCCAATATAAATTTCCTCCTGTCCATTATTATGGAAATAATAAATGCGAGAATGTTCTAAGAAGCGGCCAATAATGCTGATGATCCGAATATTTTCACTGATGTCTTTGAGTCCTGGACGCAAACAGCAAATGCCTCGAATAATCAGATCAATTTGGACTCCCGCGCGAGAAGCTTCGTATAAAGTGGCGATAATTTGGGGGTCTACCAGGGAATTCATTTTGGCAACAATGCGCCCAGAAAAGCCATTTTGAACATTTTCTATTTCCCGATGAATTAATCCCAAAAAGCGATCGCGCATATTTACAGGTGCAACTAGCACTTCTCGATAAGATTTTTGCCGAGAATAGCCGGTTAAAAAGTTAAATAAATCTGTAATATCAGCACCCAATTCTTCCCGACAGCTAAATAATCCCAAATCTGTATACAATCGTGCTGTTTTAGGGTTATAGTTTCCAGTCCCTATATGTACATAGCGGCGCATCCGGTCTTTTTCTCGTCGCACCACCATGACGGTTTTGCAATGGGTTTTTAGCCCTACTAAACCATAGACAACGTGAACGCCAACTCTTTCTAAACTCCGCGCCCAGTAAATATTATTTTCTTCATCAAACCGCGCCTTTAATTCCACTAACACAGATACTTGCTTGCCATTTTCCGCCGCAGCAATTAAAGCTTTGACTATGGGCGAGTCTCCAGAAGTGCGGTAAAGGGTCATTTTAATCGCCAGCACATTCGGGTCATGGGCTGCATGGGTGATGAAGCGAACCACTGTTGAGGAGAAGGATTGATAGGGATGATGTACCAGCAAATCCTTTTCCCGAATGACTGCAAAAAAGTCTTGACCTTCTTCTAATTCCAAAGGATCTGAGGTTAAACTCGGTTCTCTCAACCTTTGCAAACGTGAAGGGACTACAGATTGACGTGGTGGTTCTTTGAGTTCGGGTAATGGCAAGGCCATAAAATACATTAAATCCCGGAGTCCTAAAAGACCATCAACTTCATAAACATCATTTTCGGTTAAGTCTAAATCTTGCAACAACCGAGAACGGATGGGGTCAGGTGTTTGGGATTTAATTTCTAGTCTGACGGGAGTCCCACCCATGCGCCGTTTGCGTAATTCTTGTTCAATGGCTAACAGCAAATCATCTGCTTCATCTTCTTCTAAAGCCAAATCAGCATCACGGGTAATGCGGAAGGGATGATATTCTTGGATATTCATGCCTGGAAATAGAAATTCCAGGTTATGAGCGATCGCCTGTTCTAAAGGTACACCAGTCCAGTGAGCAATTTGTCCGGTTTCAGAAATTCCTAACTCTGGCGGTATAGGCAAAAATCGCGGTAGCACACTGGGGACTTTCACCCTGGCAAAAAATTCTTCTTCGGTGTCGGGATTTTTGACCACAACTGCCAAATTTAGGCTGAGATTAGAAATGAAGGGGAAAGGATGGCTAGGGTCAACCGCCAGGGGAGTCAGAACCGGAAAGATTTGTTCTTCAAAGTAATTATCTAAATAAGTCCGTTGTTTTTGATTTAAATTAATGTAGTCCAGTATATGGATGCGATGACTAGCCAACAGAGGTTGTAGGACTTCTTCAAATTGTTGGTGCTGCTTTGTAAACAGAGGACTGAGGGTTCCTCTAACATCCTCTAGCTGTTTTTGTGGTGTGCGACCATCAGGAGTTAACTGGGCAACTTTCGCTTCTACTTGTTGTTTTAAAGCAGCAATCCGCACCATAAAGAACTCGTCTAAATTGGCGCTAAAGATTGCCAAAAATTTTAGTCGTTCTAAAAGCAGTGTCCGGGGGTCACAGGCTTCATGGAGTACGCGACTGTTAAATTCTAACCAGCTTAACTCGCGGTTAATGTAATATTGCGGATCGTTTAAATCAATGGGATTAGCGTTCTTTTTTGATTTCGGCATAACGATCTCAGGGTAGCCAGATGAAGCTCTACAGCTGGGGGACAATACCTATAGTAAATTAAATTGGGGCTGGAGGGAAACTCTCAAGTTACATTAATAGCGAAATCTTCACTGGACAAATTTTGCGGTAATTTCAAGAAGAATAACCACAGAATTTTTCTGCTTTGCCAAATGTTTCAAGCTACTCGCCGCCGTCTTGCTATCTGGTACACTGCCGTCACTGCGATTTTACTTTTACTATTCGCCAGTGGTGTATATTTATATGTCCGCAGTACATTAATTGAGCGCGTTGATGATACCCTTCATCACGTAGTGGAAATTGTCGAGCGCTCTTTGGTAATTTCGCCAGTTGATGGGGATGGTGAAAAACTGCGCGTTAATGTAGAAGCCAGTTTTCGCGACAATGCCAGCACAGTAGAAGATGACCACATTGACCTAGAATGGTTTAGTCCCAATGGTAAATTAATTTGGTCAACCCTATCAGAACCTCTAAATATACCCATTCATGGTAGCCATCTCGGTGAAACTGTCAGAGTCGTTAAGCAAGAAAAGCCGGAAGATGGCAAAAATCAAGACTCAGCACGGGCTAAACGCCCCGCTATCGCTAACAGCACTCAGCACTCAGCACTCCTACTTAGACAAGTTACCCAGCGTGTAGAAGTGGGACGGCAAGTATTAGGATATCTGCGTGTTAGTCATCCCTGGTTTGAAGTTACTAAACCCAGTCGTCAGTTAATCATTGATTTGGCATTAGGGACTTGGTTTATGGTGCTATCTGTCGCCGGAAGTGGCTGGTTTCTGTCAGGTAAAGCGATGGAACCAGTGGGAGAATCTTACCAACGCCTGAAACAATTTACGGCTGACGCTTCTCACGAACTCCGCAGTCCCATTACTTTGATTCAAACTAATGTGCAAGTTGCACTGGCTGATTTAGAATTGGCAGACTCACAAACTACTGCTTTTGTCAACTATCGCCAACAATTAAAGGTAGTGGAAAGGCTAACACAGCGATTGGGTAAGCTAGTCAATGATTTGTTGTTCTTAGCCAGAAAGGATAGTGGTATTAGCCAAGATGTGTTTTCATCTTGTCCTTTGGACGCTTTACTAATGGAAGTAGTTGAAGAACAACAATTATTAGCCCACGAAAAAAAAATTACTTTAACTTTGGATTTGGTTGATCCTCCTACCTCGGAAACTAGCCCCGAATTATTAGAAAATTGGTTTACACTTCCGGGTAAATGGGATCAATTGCTACGGCTATTGACAAATTTAATTAGTAATGCTTTGCAATACACCCCAGCCGAGGGAGAGGTGTATGTACAATTGGCGCGTCTAGAGGGAAACAATCGCGTTTCTAAAGTTCGTTACAACACGAATTTATTGCAAATTAAAGTCCGCGATACTGGTATTGGTATTCCCACCGAAGCCTTACCCCGCTTATTTGACCGCTTTTATCGGGTAGATCCAGCCCGTACCCATCAGACAGCAAAAACTAATGCAGCAAGTTCTACAGGTTCAGGATTAGGACTAGCGATCGCTGCGGCAATTGTCGAACATCATCAAGGTCATCTGCAAGTTGAAAGCAATATCGGTCAAGGTACAACTTTTACTGTCACTTTACCAATCACTCTAGAGTATTAAATTTATTCTTAACATTTGTTTCTGGTGATAGATGAAAACTATCAGTTTATCTATTAACTTAAGTGATAGCGCTTGTAAAAATCTAAAGCTACATAAACTGAGTCTTTGCCAGGACTTGATGCGACCTGTGTAACGAGGTTGAGTTTGTCCAGCCACGATTTTGCTAACAGTTTAATATTGCTACTTTGCACATTGTCTTTGGTAGTTATATCAACTGCTAGCTTTAGCTTTGCTAAATACTTGCATAATAAATTTTTGGAGGTTTATATGCCAATTTCTATTAGAAAAGATGTTGCTTATATTTTGCTTAAAAAAATCAATGATACTGGGGAAGGAATGCACGAAGTGAGGTTTAATGAGGCTGATTTAGCCAGTCGTGAATTAACTCCAGCAGAATTTTTAGGACATTTAGATTATCTGAATCAAAAGGATTATATTAATGCTGAGTTTACAGGTAATGCTTACGCCAGTAATGATGTTCCTGACTTCATTAATCCCCAAGAAATTAGCAATAATCCTTTACCTCACTTGATTAGCTTTAAAAAAGCAGAATTGACAGAGAAAGGTGAGAAAATGCTCAAGAAATTGGAGGCGAATCCACCTGAAGGTTTAAAAGCAGGTTCATCAGTTCCCATTGCTACCAAAGATATGCCTTTCTTAGAAAAGGTGATGTCAAAAAGTGGTTTAAACGATATTTTCGACGCTAGAGACCTGACAGAAGTAATCTATAGGGTGATGCGCGACTTAATGACCACAGCAGCCGCCGACCGAGTAGAAGAGGAACTACACAAACCAGTTGAAACCACTAATGATAAATCGCTACAAATGGAAATTGCCGATTTGTGGCATGATACAAATCCAATTGTGGGATTTTTGAGTCGGGTGCGTCCACCTTGGCAAGGGCCTGGTATTTTTAAAATTGATAGCGATCGCTTCTTATTTAGAGTAGCAAATGAAGGCGGAATGCCACCCAATGTAGATCGTGAAAAAGTGGTAAAAGCTGTATTTTCTGCCACTAAAGATGAATTATCACCAGAAAGAATTCAAGAAATTGCTAGTTGGCTACCAGATAAAGTTCGCCAACTCTGGGAAGAAGCTTAAAAAATTAGCAATAAGTTACGAACATTAAGATCCCCGACTTCTTCAAGAAGTCGGGGATCTGAGTTTACCGGTGTTTGCTAATTATTTGTTATTTAATAACCTCAGCCTTGCGATTGAAATAAGAGCTTAAGTTTATATTGATTACGGTACTCTAGTTAGATTTAATAACTCAAGTTAATTGCTATATTTTAAGTATCTGGTGATTTAAAATTTATTATCCCATATTTTAGGATTGTCTTACCTAATTTAAATAGATTGAAAAATTTTTAAGGCAAGAAAAGTTAAGATGTTTTAGGAGTGAATTATGAATAAACATACCCAAAAGATTCGCAAGTATGCTGGATTATTCGGTGCTATTTGCGGCGGATTGCTGATTAGTGCGCCAGCAATTTCTCAAAGGGCTGTAGCACAGCGACCAACTTCTCAAATCAATCCTTGTCCTAGTATTTATTACGAAGAACCACACAATAGCCGAATTTTAGTGCCACAGGGATGCCCTCCCAATGCCCTAACGCGAAAATTAGCAGCACAAGGGATGCTTCCACCTCTTACCACCCCTACCCCTGCGCCTAGTCAGATACCGTTCAGTGTGGGCGGTGAAGCACCTGATTCAGCCCCTCCCGGACTTAATCCCTGTCCACGTATTTTCTACGAAGCACCACACAATAATCAGGTATTAGTCCCAGAAGGATGCCCTCCCAATGCTTTTACACAAAAACTGCAAGCACAAGGTATTTCTCCTAGCCCAGTTGTGCCGGCGCGTCCACCAGTTACCGGAATTCAGCCACCTTTACCAGAACAACAACAACCACCTAGTACCCAGGTTGCCCTTGCTAATGGTAGGGTAAATATCCGCCTAGTCAATGATAGTGGGGCTGAGGTGACTTATGAGGTGGTTGGTGATACACCAGCGCGATCGCTTGAGGGTAAATCAGACACGATGCTGCGAAATTTAAACGCACCGGTAACTTTGACATTCTTCCGTAAAGATGGCGGATTACTTCAAGTAACTCCCCAACCTTCTGCGGAAACAGGAATGATTGAAGTCAGATTGAACGCCACAACTGATGTAATGCAGGATAAAAATACAGTACGAATTCAAGAGGATGGTACAGTTTTCTTAAATTAGAAACACGCCCCTAACCCCTCCAGTGCAAGCAAGCGGAGGAGGGGAGAAAGATTCAATTACGAATTACGAATTACGAATTACCGCTTGAGCATTTGAGTCAATCTATCAATTAATTGCACTTCGGTTTTGTTATCTTCAAGAGTTCGTGCTAGAACAATCGCCCGTTCATAAAAATTACGGGCAGTTTCGTAATTACCTAGCTGCTCGTATAAATGAGCATAAGATTCAAAAGATTTTAATTCTTCTCGGAAACTTTGTAATTCCTGGGCAATTGCTAACCGTTGTTCTAGTAAATCAAAGGCACGTTGATAACGTCCGACAGCACTGTGGGAGAATACTAAACCATCAATTGCGCGTAATTGATTAGCGCGATCGCGGCTAGCTTGAGCAATTCGCAATGCTGCCCCATAAGTGCCAATTGTCTCTTGATAATCTCTGGCTTCTAAGTAAGCATCACCTAAATTATTCAGCGTATTAGCTTCACCGATGGGATCACGAGTTTTACGGCGGAAGGTTAGGGCAGTTTCATAGAGTTTAATGGCTTTGTTATATTCTCCCTGTCTGATTGCTACCAAACCTAAGTTACTTAAAGATAGTCCTTCGCCTTCAATGTTTTTGACATGACGCGCAATTGTCAAGGCTTCTTCGAGGGTTTCACCTGCGGGTATGGGTTCACCTTTCCGCAATAACAAGGTGCTGAGATTATTTAAGCCAAAAATTTGACCTTGAAAGTCTTTTGTATCACGAGCGATCGCTAACCGGCGGCGCAAAGCATCTTCCGCTTCTTTGAGGCGATTTAACTGGATATAAGACATTCCCAGCAAATCATAAGTCAGTCCTTGCGCCCTGAGATCACCAATCGCGTGATAAATTTCCAATGCTTCTAAACCGGATGTCACGGCTTTATCAGCAAATCCCAAAGCAGATTGTTGTTCACCAATACGCAGCAATGTATCAGCTTGTTCTCTAGATTGTTGCCGACTCGAATTATTCGCAGGACGGTGGAGTTGTTGCGTAATATCAGCCGCACGTGCCACTGTAGGACTGAATAAACCAATAAAAACTAAAGCGTAACACCCTGGTAATAAATGCCGTTGTTTCATAAAATTTACCGATACAATTGCGGCTTTAAGTAGAAGGTTTCCCAAGCAGAATTCATTTTCTTAAATGAAGACTAGCAGTTTACGTATTTATATGTAGGTTATGATTGTACCAAGTCTTCGCCCAAGTAGATGACACGAATATCTGCGGGTAGTTTGTCCTCTAGCATAGAATAGCCTTCCTGAAGAAAATTGGCTACTTCGAGAGGCGATATTTTTTCTCCTTCGGCTTGCAAGTAAGCAGCAATTCTCGTTTCACTCCAGTGGAAAGTTTGAGCCATTAAAACTATTAAGCGCAATATGGGTGGTAGTTGGTCTAAAGCCTGTTCTACATAGCACCATAGAGGTGGCGAAGTATCTGAAAGGGAATAATGAATTGATTCGGTGGGTGGTAGTTGAATCTCGTTGATACAGAAAGCGGTGATATTAATTAGCCAATTTTGCAAAGTTAAAGCTTCTGGGCTAGATGAGGGATCAGCTAAATTGAGTCCCCCAAGTTCGTAGTAGATATGTTTCCAAGTCAGGGCGAATAAATAATCTGCTTGCACAGGCGATCGCGCTGAATGCTGAATCAAGGTGTAAACTATGGGGCTATAACGGCAAAAAATCACCGTAAAATACTTGCCAGCATCGGGATAACTCTGAAATAAATCCAGCAGTTCCTGATCATTGTGATGGAACAGCGACTTCACTAGCGGGTGATTAGCTTCGGGAAAATGGGGAATTTGCATAGCTTGAGAGTGGATAGTAGTTAAAATAGTATTTTTCATCCCAACGTTGTGCTTATCTGTATAAAATCCAGGTCTTGGTCTGTTAAGTACTCAAACTCAGACTAGTTTAGTATTGATAAACTAGGAACAAGGACTTAAATTTAGTTCTATCGACAATAATAAAAGCGCTCCCTTATAGAATTTTTTGGTTTGTTCATGGTTATAGCAGTTAATGTGATGCCTTTCTTATTCGCCCCTCTGACTTCAGGCTCTTTTTTATCTTCCTTGCCCTTGGATAGCTTATTTTCCACCCAAGGCATTATGGTGATGTTGCTGGCGGCTTATGCTGGCGCTATGTGGATGTTCCTCACGAGTGCGCCCAAAGTACACACTGTGATGGTGTCTGACTTGGAAATTGCCCGACAGTTATATGAAGGGCTACTAGATTTGCCAGCTGCCGAAGTACCTTTGCACTACTACTACAACTACGAACAAACTTTAGGTGCGACTGGTATTGATCCACTGTATATGTCTACCAGCCCCAGTTGGTCTAATAAGGTGATGAATAATGCTAATGATGGGTTGTGGTATCAGATGAAGAAAAACACCCAGTTGCACGTCATTACAGGGGCTAGTTTGGGTAATAAAAATCAGCAACGTCATGTTTGTTTTGACCGCGACTGCTTGGATCTGATTTTATTACGAGTGGAAATGCGTGGTTTAAAATTTAAAATTCGCAACCAAAAGCCGCTCAATTTTTTGGTTAAGGACTATGAAGGACGCGTGATTGAAATCGCTGAAGTCGCAAATTAGTTATTTTGGGTGTTTCAGGTTTAATCTGATTAACACCCCATTTTTTTATATAAAAGAACGAACCGCCAAGTCGCCAAGTGCGCCAAGTGAAGAAGGATGTACACCTCACACCAATATGAAACTGAATTAAAATTGATATAAACCTTGTCCATCATGAAAAGTGGAGTTTTTGTCATTGCGACGTAAGGAAGCAATCTCACCATCTTGACTAAAAACTACGGGTCTCAACCTAGACGAGGTTTAGTTAATTCCAAAGTGTTAATTTTCCCAGCTTCAACTCTCATCGTCAGCAATGGTTATTGTTTCAAGGTGATGTCATGAGTGCTGAAAAAACACCAGATGTCGGCGGCGGAATGCCTGTGATTAAATACTGGGCAGAAAAAACTATTTCTGCTGATGGTGTCCAGGTTTGGCAGAAGTTATTTCACAAAAGTGCTTGTCTTTCCTGCGCGTGGGGGACAGGTGGACAAAAGGGCGGTTTTGTCAATGAAGATGGGGAAGTTTTACAACGCTGCGCTAAAAGTGTAGAGGCGATCGCCTCGGAACTACAAGCCGCAACTACCTTTGAAACACAGTATAATTTATGCCAATTACAAGAATTAAATTCCCAAGCAGCGAATAATTTAGGTAGATTAAGTCATCCTTTAATTTTACGTGCTGGGAGTTCCCACTATGAGCGAATTTCTTGGGATGAAGTTTATCAAATTGCCGAGACAGCATTTCAAAAACCACCACAAAAGTTAGCTTCTTACAGTTCCGGGAGATCATCCAATGAAGCAGCATTTTTGTTACAGTTGATGATGCGATCGCTTGATTCCAATAACCTCGCCGACTGTTCAGATTTGTGTCATGCAGCTTCCACCGTCGGATTAAATCAAATGTTCGGTTCTGGAACTTCCACGGTAAGTTTAGAAAGCCTCAAGCAAGCCGATTGTGTAGTTTTAATAGGTTCCAACGCCCCAGCCAACCATCCCCGGTTAATGAATGAATTAATCAAATTACGGGAAACGGGCGGTAAAGTAATCATTGTCAACCCCACAATAGAAGTTGGTTTAGTCAAATTCTCCTCCCCAGCCTATCCCATCAAATCCTTCCTAGCTGGTGGTTCTGAAATTTCCTCATTGTACCTGCAACCCATACCCGGTAGTGATGTCGCTTTATTTGTCGGTATCCAAAAAGCATTAATCGCCGAAAATTTAATTAAACCAGATTTTCTCCAAGCCTATACCGAAGACTGGGAAAACATTATTCAAAATGCCGAAGCTACCCCTTGGGAAACCATCACAGCAACTTGCGGTATTTCTCAAGCTGAAATTATCGCCGCCGCCCGAATAATTGGCACATCTACAGGCGTAGTATTTGCTTGGGCGATGGGAGTCACGCAACAAGAAAACGGTGTTGATAACATTTATAGCATTGCCAATACAGCCCTGTTAACCGGAAATATCGGCAAACCCGGTGCAGGTACAATGCCGATTCGCGGACACTCAAACGTCCAAGGGTTTGGCTCTATGGGTGTCACCATCAACTTAAAAAAGGAAATTCAGCAAGCTTTAGAAAAACTCCTGCAACGTCCTCTCAGCCGCATTCCTGGCTATGATACCAGGGCATTAATTACAGCCGCAGAGAGGGGAGAAGTTGAGACATTGATTTGTTTGGGAGGAAATCTCTATGCAGCCAACCCAGATTTAAACCAAGCAAAACGCGCTTTAGGAAAAATTGCCACCATTTTTTATGTCGCCACTAAACCCAACCTCGGACATTTTCACGGTTTAGCCCAGCACAATACAATTATTCTCCCAGTATTTACGCGCTTTGAAAATCCCCACAAAACCACCACCGAATCGGGTAATAATTTTGTCCGTCTCAATGATGAGGGAACCACTCATTTAAAAACGGCTGATTTGATTTCTGAAATAGAATTAATTACCGAAATTGCCCATAGAGTTTTAGGAGATACGCCGATAAATTGGCGCAAACTCCAAGACCCAAAATACATCCGCGAACTGATTGCGAAGACGATTCCCGGTTACGAAAAAATTTCCGAAATTGATCAGACAGGCGAAGAATTTACCATTGCAGGTAGGATTTTGGATACACCAAAGTTTGCCACATCAACAGGTAAAGCCAAGATGTTTATAACTACTTTACCAAAGTTAAAGTTACCCAGAAAAGTAGATTTTGGTTTTACAGAATCAACCCCAGGGATTGTATTAATTTTGGGAACAGGAAGAAGTTATGCCCAACACAATACGGTTGTTTATAAAGAGGGGGATTATTATCGGGGAATGCCACACCGTAACTGTATTTTGATGAATGTTCAAGATATGGAAACAGCAGGTTTCAGCGAACATCAACGAGTGACAGTGCAAGGTGACGCTGGCAAATTAGAAGATGTAGAAATTATTTGCGGAGATATTCGCGCAGGTGCAGCGATGATGTTTTATCCTGAAGTAAACGTAATTTTTAAAGCCAAAATTGACCAGATTTCTGGTACACCTGCTTATAAAAGAGTCCCTGTATTTGTTTATTAAAGAACAAGAAAGATCCCCGACTTCTTCAAGAAGTCGGGGATCTGAACCTCGCGCTGTTTACAGTGATTATCTGGGATACTATTTTAGGAATAACAAATAATACAATATTTCAAATTATCTTGTCGGTATGACATTTGATTGCATAAAAAAATAATCCCTTCTTAATTAATTGAAGAGATTATGACATAAAATTATATTTTTGTTGACAACTTAGAAATTAATTCAACAATTTTACACTACGTTTTTGAGATTTTACAAAACTTCCCGCACCGACCATACCGAAAGCTAATAAACCTAAAATTGTTGATGATTCTGGTACGGTTGTCTTTATGTGTGACATAGCGACTATATCATTACCACATTCAGGAGAAAACAAAGTAGTAAACCTACCGTTAGGAAGTAAAGATGAATCAACACTTACTGCTATAGTGTTAAAACCCTCAACACCAAAATAACCAAAATCAAAACCGAGGTCTTTTAAAGCATTAGAATCTAGAAGATTGATATTACCGCGCCAATTTCCAGAATCAATAACATTTAAAATATGTTGACTGGAATCAATTTCAGAAGTATTAATTGGCAAATCTCCCATTGAGGGTGTCCCTCCATTGTCTTTAACATAATCATGATATGCTCCTACATTTGCTAACTTCAGTCCATTAACTGAGGACATAGATTTAGCTACAACATTGTCATAAAAACCTAAAGCATTAACTCCAGCTTCATTATTATCAACAAAACGTATTGCTTTTAAATTACCTTTCTCACTAGCTACATTAAAACTATCTGTGGTAAAGTTCAACAGAATATCTCCTAATGCTACGCGACCATCATCAGCAAAATTAGAGCTAGTTCCTTCTAGAGGAAGTTTAGTAACAATTGAAAAAATAGACTTACCATTCTTTTGTGTGTAAGCCATACCACCAATTTCATATTTAGTTCCGCCAACGTCATTACCACTAACACTGTCGTTTAAAGAATCGACCGCATAATACCAATTATTATGTAAATTGGCAGCATGAACTGCTTTTCCAGAGAGAAGAGATAAACTAAGCCCAGCTAGAATTACACCTGATATTTTGACAATTCTCATGGTCTTCATACTAATTACCTCAAAATTTGACTTGATAAAAAATTCAATGCTGAAATAGAGGCTGGTATAATCAAATAACCAGCCATCAAAAGTTAGTTAGAATCTAACTAAGAGAAAGTTAAGGGTTGAATACAACAGGTAAAGCCACTTTTAATCTTTTGCCTGTTTTTAAATCTTGCACTTCTGCAAGTCTATATAATAAACGCGCTGATGGTGGTGGAGCAACGGTTCTTTCCTGAGTTAAAGCAGGCAACATTTTGATAAGTTGATATCTGTTATTGCTTTGTATGTTCATCAATTGATTATTGTTATCAGTGGCATTTCGATTGATAACAATAGGCATATCAATGATTTCAAATGTTTTGTCTCCTACTTGTAAGGATTCAGCAAAAGCTGGAGAAGCAAAACTTGAAAACATCATAGATACAGCAAAGCCAGCAGATGCCGTTTTGGTAAACATCATCAAGAGTTTACCTATAGAGGTAAGTTGTGTCATAATAACCTGTAGAAATAATTTAGAAACTCCTAACCTTGGTGGGTTAGGTTTTTTTTGCGCTTCAGTTCAAGATTTGGATTGATGATTCAGTGTTGTGTTTGTACTGTCTTCTCAACCAATAAAAACAGTAAACCAAAATCTAACGGAATTGTATACCCACTACAAGTGGGGAGTTGTATAAAAAGAATTGTGGGCAAAAGTGGGTTTTAGTGGGTTTTCTACATAAATAATGCTAAATTTGGGTAATATCTACGTAAAAACAGCCTAAATTCCGCTATAAAATGAATATTGATAATGGCTTAAAATTTGCTCAAGGTCTAATTGAAAACCACACTACAAAACCCCTCAGTGATTCACAGATGACTGTACTGAGGGGTTCTTTAGAGGATAAAAGTTATAAAGAGATATACGACGCATACAAAATTAGCGTATATTATAGTAGAGAAATAGGTCCCCTCTTATGGGAAAAACTTTCTGCGGCTTTGGGTGTGAAAGTTACCAAAAGAAATCTCAGAAGCGTTATCGAAAGACATTTACCTCCTGAAAAACAGCAAATATTTAATGTTGAAAATTTGCCTAGATGTAATGATGAAATAATTTATATTGTTGGACGTGACGAGGCTATTAGCGATATCAACACTCTCGTTAGTCAGCGCAACAAAATCATACTTATTCAAGCAGCCGGGGGGGTTGGTAAGTCAACTTTAGCCAAGGAATATCTAAATACTCAAGGATTTGAGTTAGTATTACAACTCGAAATGGCGAAAGACAAGGAGAATATTACGGCTGTTGAAAGTGTAGTTGAAGAATGGCTGAAACAAGACTTTCAGGAAGAACCAGGAAGAGAATTTGGAATTACCCTCATAAGATTACGACGACAACTGCAAACCCGTAAAGTGGGGATATTAATTGATAACTTAGAACCTGCACTAGATCAACAAGGTAGGTTTATTGAAAAACATAGTCTTTATGTAGAACTGTTGCGGGTTTTGGCTGATTCATCCGTGCAGTCTATCACCCTAATAACGAGTAGAGAACGTTTATCTGATGAGCGTGTCAATGGTATTTGTCCTTATCCTTTATCTGTGTTGGATGTAACTGCATGGGAAGAGTTTTTTACATCTTTCAAAATTAGAATTGATGCTGATACTCTTTCAGCAATGCACAAAGGTTATGGGGGTAATGCGAAAGCAATGGATATCCTCTTGGGGTAATGAGAACAGATTTTGATGGGGATATGGCTGCTTATTGGCAAGAAAATTCTACTTTGGTGGAAACGGAATTAAAAAATTTAGTCGATAGTCAATTTAACAGGTTGCAAACTTTAGATACTGAAGCTTATAAACTGCTTTGTCGCTTGGGATGCTTTCGTTATCAGGATGTACCAAGAGTGTCTAGTGATGCGCTGTTAGCTTTATTGTGGGATGTTCCAGAAGATAAGCAAAGAAGTGTAATTAAATCTTTGCGTAATCGGTGTTTAGTTGAGTTTGAAAAGGGAGAATACTGGTTACATCCAATTATTCGTGAACAGGGGATAGAGAGGTTGAAAAGCAGTGGAGAATGGGAGGAAGTAAATCGGAAAGCAGCCAATTTTTGGACAGAGAATGTGAAGAGTATTGAAACTATAGAGGATGCCAGGAGAGCTTTTGAAGCTTATTATCATTACTTTGAAATTCATGATTATGAGCAATCTGCTAGTGTAATTTTAAAAGGAAGAAATAATAAATGGGAAAGTAATGAATCTTTAGGATATTCATTCTTTAGATTGGGAATATTACAAATTCTGATTTATGTTATTAATTTATTGTTCAAAATTAATGTTGAATTGTCTGATTATCATAGCAGTGAAATTTATAAGCTACTAGGAGACTTGTATTGGTTATCAGGAAATATATCTCAAGCAATAGAATGTCATAATATAGCAATAAATAAAATAAATAAATATTTTACTTATAAAGACATATCATATCAAGCTGAATATAAAATAACATCAGTGAGATTATCTTGTTGGATTAATTTGGGTCTATGTTACTTAGAACTTAAGGAATTAAATAAAGCTCATGTTTTTTTAAATAAAGTTAATTTAGCTGTTGGCGATAATAATTTATTTCATCAATCAACATCTTCCGCATTTTTATTAGCTTTTTTAAATTCATGTTTTGGAGATACAGAATTAGCTTATGATTTTGCACTAAAAGCTGAGAGAGACATCGATTTATACTCAGACAAGCGTGATTCATGGATTAAAGGATATAGCAGAATTTTTCTAGCACTAACCTATAAAAATCTAAAAGATGAAATTAGAGCATTCTCTATGTATAATCAAGCCATTGATTATGCTGAAAATAGTAATTATACTCAAGTTAAAGCAAAAGCATTAACTGGTTTAGCTGAACTATATCGAATACAAGGATACTTTGAAAAAGCACTTTCTAATCATTCGCAATCAATCGAACTATTAGATAAAATCGGTGCTAAATGTGATTTAGCAGAAGCATACTACCAACTAGGTTTAACATATCAAAAAATGGGTGAAACGGAGAACAGCAACACAAGTTTTGATGAAGCTATCCGATTATTCAACGAAATGGAAGCACCCAAGCAAGTTGAGAAAGTGGAAAACTCTAAAAGAGGAAATATTGATTAACTAAACTGAGATTAAACTTATCTATTGCTTTTCCATGAATCTGTTTATATTTAGTGTGTTTATGAATATTCTAGCTATTGTTTATTTATTTTGTCTAAATTATTCATGCTAAAATATGAATTAAAAGCACTCAAGCAATTGAATATGATTCAAATAATTCTCGATGGACTAGAACCCAATCTAGTTGAAAAACTCAAATATCAAGCGCAAAAACATGGGCGAACTCTACAGTCTGAGTTAAAGCTCATTTTAGCACAAGCTGTTGCTGAAATCCCTCAAGACTTGAAACAAGAAAAGTTAATTCCGTTGGAAACATTAGCACAAGAGGTCAAAGAATCTTTAGATAATACAGGATATGATTCACCGGACAAGATTATCCAGTTAATTCAAGATGTCAAAAAAGAAATGGCTGATGAACATTTATTAAAAGCACATAAGCCAAATGATTCATGATATTCCCCAACGTATATTTTTAGATACTAATATTTATATTATTGGAGTGGCTCAGGAGAATAGTAATGAAAGAAAAATATTGGAGTTAGTGGGTTTTCAAGAACCAGCACCTGTAGAAATTATCGTTTCAGAAGAGTTATTTGATCAGATTTTACGTGTATCGAAACGTTTATATGGTAAAGACTGGGGTAGTCAGATTGTTTCTCGTATTTGGCAGAAATTACAAGTTATTTACGTAAGCTTTACTTCTGAAGAATGGCTAAATATAGAAAAATTAGGTTTAATCCCTCGTGAAGATATTGGAGTTTATTTAACTGCTAGCAAGGGGGAAACTCAGTGTTTTGTTTCTGCTAACTATAAGCTAATTCGCTGTTTAGTTCAAGAAACAAAAGAGTTTGAATGTTTAACTCCTGAAGAATTTGTAAATAAATATTTATAAGATTTGTTGTAATCGCTGTTATTTTCATAGGTTTGTACATAGTAAAACTTGTAGAGGTAAGTCTACAAGTTTATGGTTTTTTCTATTAAATTCTCAACTTAGAACTAACTCAATTGTTCATGCTTAAATTTGCCTTTAATCGATTTGTTGAAGTATTGACCTTTAGACGGTGCATTATCTAAGTCTTCCTTGACGCTAGGAGGTACTTTGAAATACTCGTAAACACTGCCACTATCAAATTCAATAGTTAGTGTTTGAGTTTGGGGATTATAGCTAAATTGCCTAATCACGCTGCCTTCTGGCTTAAGTAACGGAAAGGCGATCGCATCCCGAATACTGGCACAATCGGTTAATAACATCACTAACCTATCAATACCAATACCTAAACCACCCGTAGGTGGCATTCCATATTCCAAAGCTGTGATAAAGTCTTCATCAACACCTTGGGCTTCTAAATCACCAGCAGCTTTCAGCGCTGCTTGGGCTTCTAAACGTTCTCTTTGATCCACTGGATCTGTTAACTCCGAGAAACTGTTAGCAGTCTCACGCCCCACGATAAATAATTCAAATCGTTCTACCAAACCCGCCTGAGAACGATGAGGTTTAGCTAAAGGTGAAATTTCTACAGGATAATCAATGACAAAGGTAGGCTGAATTAAGTTTTCTTCTATCTTTTGTTCAAAAGCTGCATTCAAAAGTTTGCCCATTGTGGGGACATCTTCTATACCATGAAGCCCCGCATTTTTACTCGCCGCTTTCGCCTCTTCCAATGTCGAGAAAGAATTAAAATCCAAGCCTGTATATTCTTTAACTAAATCGTGCATCGTCACCCGTCGCCAAGGTGCTGATAAATCTATCGCTGTCCCTTGGTAGGTAATTTGCAGTGTGCCGAGTACTTCTTGGGCAACAGTGGTAATAATTCCCTCTGTCAGCGCCATCATATCGTTGTAATCAACGTAGGCTTGGTAAACCTCAATCGAGGTAAATTCAGGATTGTGGCGAGTCGATACGCCCTCATTCCGAAAAATTCGCCCTAATTCAAACACCTTTTCAAACCCACCGACAATCAACCGTTTTAAATGCAGTTCTGTAGCAATTCGCAGATACAACTGCATATCTAAGGTGTTGTGGTAAGTCACAAACGGACGCGCATCAGCACCACCTGCTTCACTTTGCAAAACAGGAGTTTCAATTTCCAGAAAATCCCGTTCTGTCAAATAGCGACGAATTCCCGCAGTAATTTGGGCGCGACGGCGGAAGGTTTGCCGCACTTCGGGATTAACAATCAAATCAACGTAGCGCTGGCGGTAGCGTTTAGCAACATCCGTTAAACCATGCCACTTGTCGGGTAGAGGCAACAGGGATTTTGTCAGGATGCTGTATTCTTTGACGTAGACAGATAATTCGCCCTTTTCAGTCCGTTTAATCGTGCCTTTGACTCCCAGAATATCACCTGCATCTGTAAGTTGTTTGAGGTGAGCGAAGGCATCGGCATCAGCATCTGCCATGCATTCTTGGATACGGCTTTTCTCTAAGTAAAGTTGAATAGTGCCAGTTTCATCTTGCAGCGTAAAGAAAGCCAATTTACCGAAAACACGACGCGCCATAATGCGTCCAGCAACGGCAACATCTAGATCAACTTCTTCACCACTGGGTAAATCAGCAAATTTTGCTTGTAATTCGGCTGTGTGATGAGTAGACTCCCAACGATAGGCGTAAGGATTAGATCCTAGCTGCTTGAGTTGGTTGACTTTTTCCAGCCTGGCGGCACGGATATCTTCTTCCGACATGGTAAGGGACTAAATAGGGCAAGATATATTATAGATGCTGGAAAAGTTGACAGTCATAGATATTTATGATCTGTGGGCTACTTCAAGAATGCTAGGCGAGTCAATCAAACCTCTAAAGCGAATTCCGAGATGAAATAGCCTGCATTTTCAGGTTAGTAAATTCCATGATCGCATTTACCAGGTCTTTTTGTTCTGGTGGCAGGTTGAGTTTTTTTAAGCCCTGATTGATATCATCGCCAGAACGCATATTGTGAGCCAGTTTGGTTCGCTGGGATGAATTCAATACTGCCCCGATTTCTCGATTTCTTCTCTGACGTACAGCCTGGATTTGTTGCTGTTGTTGCGGTGTCAGGTTAGTATCCGAGAATAAGCTAGCACCAGTAGTTATGTTAGAAAATTGGGCAATAATGATACTAGAAGTAGGATTGATTTGAACTGGTGCAGCCAGGGCAATTCCTGGAATAAAGATCACAAAGAACAGAATACTAGCGAATACGGTTAGCCGTTTAATCAGGTGAATTGCCATATTTTCAAGTGCCTACATCAAATTTTACGCTGAGTGATATTTCAGCAATTTTCCACTGTGTTAGTTAAGGGGACAGCAGTCCACCTAGAAAGTATTATCCAACGTCAGGGAATCTTGAAAGATAAATTATGCTACAGCCTCTGTATATCTGACTTTTCACGGGATTTGGAAAACCTCGCTTCCATTCCTCTCCCCTGCAAGGCTACCGTGTACACACAAGTCTTATCAAGTTGCCTAACAGCGTTTCGATCCCCCCTAACCCCCCTTGAGAAGGGGGGAAAATTTCTTAAAGTCCCCCTTTTTCTACGCCGAAGGCGCATCCCCGAAGGGGTTTAGGGGGATTTAGGGGGATCAGATCACTTGTGTGTACACCGTAGCCCCTGCAAGGGGAGAGGCTTTGAATTTTCCCCCTTCCCTACCAGGGAAGGGGGCTAGGGGGTTAGGTTTCGCTTTGGTTTTTCCACATAACGTGAAAAGTGAGCTGTCTATAGGTAAGGTGCTTACCCTACAAAAATGCTGAAATAATATTTGTAGGGGCGGGTTGACAGATATGATTCGCCATTAACGGGGATATTGCTAAACCCGCCCCTACTCAGATTTTTTCATTTTGTTAATTTCTTGTTGCAATTCTTCAATTTGCTGTCGCAAAGTTTCTACTTCCTGTGGTGAGGTGTCGGCGGCAACATTTACAGCACCGGATTTCGTTCGCTGGTAGTTTCCTTGGCGAATTTGCTTGTACTCTTCTGATACAGCCCACTCTTGTAAATACCGTAAGCGTTCCACAGGGAAAGGATGGCTCAACATCGTACCTTGAGCGCCATTGTAAATCAAGAATTTATATACCTGATTCAGTCCATCGTCATCCAGTGCATGATAGTTTTCTGACTGCTTCATAAACTCCTGTAAACTGCATTCATGAGCATATTTGATACTACCGCCAGAAACCTTCATCATGGATGACATGACAATATTTAAGTCATCCATCACTAACAAAGCCGCCCGATCTGCGGTTAACTCGGCTTTGCGTCGCCATTCAAAAAAGGCATAAATCAAAGCTTGAGAGACAAAATTGCCAATACCGAAGGTTAAATCTCCCAAGGCGGAAGCAGCACTCATCGCCCACATCGCCATTTGAATTAAAATAGTATGACCACATTTAATATGCCCCAGTTCATGGGCTAACACTGCCCGAATCTCGGCTTCGTCAAGTAAGTCTAGTATGCCTGTATTTATGACTATGTAAGGATTCTCTTGCCCCAGGGCATAGCTATTTGCTTGGGGGTTCTGCACGACAAACAAAGCAGGTTCTGGGTAAATGTCCAAATCTCGCACGCATTCGCGGAACATCTGGTAAATAGTGGAATATTGCCGCGGCCCTACTTGGATGGCATTACCCATTAGATAGACTAACTGAGGGCGTTCGTAGACAAATTCCACAAATTTACGAGCTATTAAATCAAATCCCGGTAAATTTCGTAAAGCTTCTTCGGCTTGGCGATCCAGTGGATGCCTGAAGGCTTCGCTGGAGATTCCTTTGTATGTTGGCATAATTTAGGGTAGTAACAACTCATGTCTAGACGTGATGAATCGCGTCTCTACAAGATAATAGAAATGGGGCGATTGGAATTAGAAATCACTTTGTATGGGATGAAAAGCTTGTGATTGAGGCTGAAGTTCATTTGTCACTACATAACTTCCTGCGATCGCAGGCGGGGTTTCCTTCCTGGCCCCATCATTTAACGATGGCACGGTTGGTAGCACGCGCCTTGCGTCTGGGACGTAGTGCCTTAATTCAAGTGGGGGCGGTTTCTGGCTATCAAGGTCGTTATCGCACGAGTTTTGTGGCATCGGCCTTGATGTGGCATGGCCCTGTAATTATTGTCGCCTCAGCAGCAGTACAGCAGCGTCTCCTGCAAGTGGAAATTCCTCGTCTCCAGCCGTGGCTACAAGCGAATAAACCCATTAGGACAGGTGAAGTTTGGCCGGGAAATGATTTTCAAGGATTACTCCTCACTTCCCCGGAAGCTTGGTTAAAAGGGCAGTTCACATCTGCTGATAGTTTTCCTCCAGGCATTCCCACAATTATTGATGGCGTAGATGATCTAGAAGATTGGGTACGTGATCAGCTTACCCAAGATATTCAACCCCATGACTGGGATCAACTCATGTTAGCTTGTCCCGACCAAGCCGAAATAATTCGCTCTACACGGGCGCAGCTAACACACAAACTGTTTCAGCATCCAGCTAATCCATATCAGTGCTATCTCATTTCCCAAGGAGAAGTAGAGATTCTCAGTGATTTATATTCACAACTGGAGTCAGTGGAAACATTACCAGACTCCTGGAAAGATTTCTGGCAGCAATTCTCCACCAGTAACGAAAATCTCCCCCCATCTAATCTCTTCTGGGCAACGATCGCCCGTCGTCAAGGGTTATTTTCTTTACACTACACCCCGATTGAATTAGGCGAAAGTCTCAAGGCTATTTGGCACAGACAACCAGTGGTATTAATTGGTAGTGCCTTGGAACCTGAAACTGAAGCCCCATTATTTCGTCAGCGTTTGGGTTTAGATGATGTAACTTGTTTGAAGTTTTCTAATGATCATCAAGGGACAGCAATTCAATTGTATGTACCCCATAAGTTGCCTTTACCCAATACCCCAGAGTTTCAAGCCGCATTTATTCACAAGGTTCGGACACTGCTGTGTCTGAGTGCCGCAGCCCCAGGTTTAACGGTGGTATTGGTGGGAGATGTGCCACTGAAGGCTCAAGTCGGTGCTATTTTGGCTTCTGAGTTTGGTTCACGGGTGCAGGTGGAAAAAACTTGTTTGGATGAGAATGGGATTTTGATCAGTGGCTGGGAATTTTGGCGATCGCATCAATCGGTTTTACCTGCACCTCATCTATTAATTATTGCCACTTTACCGTTACCATCTTTAGAAAATCCCCTCGTGGCTGGTAGAGTTGCTCACTACAAGCGATCGCATCAAGATTGGTTTCGGTTATTTTTATTACCAACTGCTTTGAATGAATTACAACGCGCGATCGCACCAGTCAGAGAAAGTCAGGGCATTGTGGCCTTACTAGACAGCCGTGTAGTTAACCGTAGCTATGGCGCGCAAGTCCTGGCTGTTCTCAGTCCTCTAGCACGGATTAACTACCTTGATCCCAGTCTCTTTTCCCATCCGAGTGAGGAAGATCCCGACTAGTTGAGTATTTACGTTTTGTCAATTCCAAAGCGATCGCCTCCTAGAGCTTGCTATCATCAATTTTGGTGCAAGTTATGTTTAAACCTAAAACCTCATTAAATTTGAATTCCTAATTATGGGTGAAGCAAAGCGTCGTAAAACTACAATGGGAGATAACTACGGTCAAGATACACGCATCTTACCTTGGGTTCCCATCACCAAAACCCAATCCCAAAAGTTTATGGAGTTGACTACTCGTAGTACCTGGTTCTGTATTGGTGCGATCGTTGTGGCGTGGATAACTATCCGTTTTATCGGTCCCGCCTTCGGTTGGTGGGAAGTAGTCTATTAAAATACTCACCGCTATACTCAACGTCCTAACTATAGCGGTGGTTTCCCGGCTCAAGGAGAAAACTCCCTAGTTTGTCAAATTTATTTAAATTTGGTCTACTTAAAATAAGTTTTATGTAGCTAACGTAACTTATTTTTTCTGCTAATTAAGTAAAATTTAGGTGTTTTAGTAGCTTTGGCAGCACAAATTCGGAATATGGAAAAATACTGGCGAAATGGCAACACACTTATGCAATGTTCGGTTACTTTCAGTATTAAGTCGTAGATATTTAGGGTAAGTATTTGGGACTCTTGTGGGAATTACTTAAAAATCTCTGAACCTCTCGCCCACAAAATTCGTGTGCAACAGTGAAGATACTTGTTCTGACGAAGGCTAAAGAGTTGACGTATTCCGCCTAGCAGTAATAAAGTCCAGTTTCTTTCCGGACACATCGGTTAACCACCCGATAAAGGATATAAAAAATACTAAAGTATTCTTAAAGCCTTAGCCAGAGATGAACCTACCAGTATATGTCCAACAAAAATGATATCCGTAACTTTTCTGTTGTTTACCAATACCGAATTTGCGTTACTCTTAGAACGGAATCCTTTAGTCAGACAGAAATATATTAACAAAAGTTAAGCTTATCCAATCTGTCTGATAAATTGAACTTACAAATTGAATAGTTTGATACGGCAAGCTAAATATTTATCTACTACCCTAAGCAAGGTAGTCAATTAACGATTTCGTTAGATTCTGGGAAATGTAATAAATAGTTTACAATACCAGTAGATGAAAAAAGCTAAAGAAAATATAAAAGACATTAAAATCACTGTGGTGTCTGGAGGAAAAACGTGTTTCTGAGATTAGCGCATCAACACCGACAATTCGTCCAAGACTTGGTAATGAACCTACAAGCCTTGGCAATTGTACTAGAACGACGGGGATATCCTGCGTCCTGTTATACCTGCGGCGACCAAATGAATAGTGCTTCATTTATGGTTAGCTTGGGCGACAATCACTTAATTCGATTCTTGGTATCCGATTACGGGATTACTTGGACAGAAATGCGAGACGACCGCGAATTAATGAAATTAGAAGGTGCAGAGGCAATTAATCAGTTACAAGAACTGGCTAATCTTGTCAAAGAATCTACATCAGCTAGTTCAGGTAATAAAACCCTGGCCAAAAAGTGCTAGGGCTGACTGTATCAGATGCGGTACTTCAAAACAGGTTCCAATAGTCGCCCTCGCATTGGAAATCTATGGCTAGTAATTGGTAATAGGTAACTGTGACTGAGTTTGCCATCTCACATTACCTATTTAAAATTACTCTTGGGCTGTCACGTATTTTAAATTCTTTAATGAAAACTTTATGAGAGAATTCTGTCAGATGTGAAACATTCATAGCTGTTAAGAAACTCAAAAATGTCGGAAAAACAACCAATTCCAGCACAATTACCGCCAACCAGCGCCATTGATCTACCATCGAACCCGGAATTTGAAAGTTGGTTTGAATATCCGGTGAGAGTGCAACCCCATCATACTGACTATGCAGGTGTTGTCTGGCATGGCACTTATATCGCTTGGATGGAAGAAGCCAGGGTAGAATGTTTGAGATCCATCGGCATTGATTTTGCTGATTTAGTAACTTTAGGCTGCGACTTACCAGTTGTAGAACTTTCAGTACGCTATCACCGTGCAATTCATTTAGGAATGGCAGTGATCGTCAAAATACGTATCGCTGAAGTCACTGGTGTCCGCATGAACTGGGATTATGGAATTGTCTCAACTGACGGACAGGAATTATATACTACTGCTAAAGTGACATTAGTAGGGTTGGATCGCGAAAGAGGTAAAATTATGCGTCAGCTACCTCCAACTGTTAAGGACGCGTTAGCTAAGATTTCCACTTTACCCAATAATTAACAAAAAAGGATGAAGAATGCAGATGTTTGGCAAACAGCTGATCGTAGCTTTGCTTGAACATATTCTCCTTCATCCTTGTTTTTATTTTAATTAATCGCCGTATTCACATAATTACTTTCTTGTAAAAAGTTAATTTATTATCGCAACCGCCAAGGAGGTTAGAACATTGTTGATTACTGATAGCCTTGATGTAGGGGCGGGTTTATAGATATGTTCAATTACCAATAATAATTTTAATAAACCCGCCCCTAATTGGTTTATACTCAGCACGCTGCTCAACGCCCCGCTACCGCTTTAAGCGCAGCCATGCCCGCAGGGCTTTACAGCACTCAGCACTCAGTTCGGCGAAATTATTTGAGCAAATTGTGTGATTTGATGCCAAATATCTTGAGGTGTAATCCCAAACCCGATATTTAACAAAACCAGTATTGCCGCAATTGTTAAAGCATTCTTCAAAGTAGTTTTGAGAATTTTTAACAAGAAGACAAAGACTATCCAAGAAAGAATTAAGGTAGGAATCATCAATATCAATTCCTTAAAATTATCCTTATTTGAGGGCTACAGTAAATAGTTATTAGTTGAACAATTACTATTGTAAAAAATATTGCACCCAAGCTGTAATAATCATTACCATAAAGGTTTTAGGAAATTTTTTGAGTAATTGTTATTTCCTAAGTATACTAGGATAACTTCCCAATTCTTAGCTCAAAATATTGTTTTATATAATAACTTAGTAAATTTTTTGGGTGGATTGTTAAATATATATAAATTATCTAATTACATAAAGTCTAAAATTAGTGTTTAAAATCCCTTGCAGAGACGTTACATTGAACGTCTCTACATTCTGTACCGGGATGACTAATACTGTTGTCCTATCGAGTTGTTTGATGTAGCGAAATTACTTGAGGAGAAGATTCTAACTTGTCAGCTACTGTTAAAACTTCTTGTCTTGCCCATTGATCTGCTGCCAAAATGTCATCTAAAGCAGGATTTGTACAGTTATCATTTTGATGGCGATCGCACACTAATTCGATACATCGGGGAATATCTAAAAATCGAATTTTCTCTTCTAAAAATAACGCCACAACCTGCTCATTGGCAGCATTTAACACCGCCGGCATGGAACCCCCAGCTTTACCAGCAGCATAAGCCAATTGCATACAAGGATACTTCTGGTGGTCTGGTTCACGGAAAGTTAAATTACCCGCTTTCACCAAATCCAGCCTTTCCCAATCAGTGTAGATGCGCTCAGGCCAAGATAAAGCATAGAGTAAAGGTAAACGCATATCCGGCCAACCGAGTTGAGCTAAAACAGATGTATCCTGCAACTCAATTAAAGAGTGAATAATACTCTGGGGATGAATGACAATATCAATATCTTCATAATCCAAGCCAAACAGAAAATGCGCCTCAATTACTTCCAGACCCTTATTCATCAAAGTGGCTGAGTCTACAGTAATTTTCCGCCCCATCGACCAGTTAGGATGCTTCAGCGCATCAGCAACCGTCACCTGAGCTAACTTTTCTACATCCCAATCACGGAAAGCGCCACCAGAAGCCGTGAGCAAAATTCGCCGCAAGCCACCCTTGGGGATACCTTGAAGGCACTGAAATATGGCTGAATGTTCCGAATCAGCCGGTAATAATTTGACACCATGTTTTTCTACTAGAGGTAAAACCACAGGACCACCAGCAATCAAAGTTTCTTTATTCGCCAAAGCGATATCTTTACCAGCTTCAATCGCGGCGATGGTTGGTAATAAACCAGCACAACCCACAATACCCGTTACCACAGTTTCTGCATCACCATAACGGGCGACTTCTATCACCCCAGAAATACCAGCTAGTAGAATTGGTTGGGGATCAAGGTCTTTGATCGCTTCTTGGAGTTCTGGTAATTTCTCCTCAGCCGAAATCGCTGCTATACTTGGTCGAAACTGCCGAATTTGAGCCGCCAACATCTCCACATTGCTCCCAGCAGCCAATCCCACAATCCGAAACTGATCTGGATACTGAGTAACGATATCTAAAGTTTGAGTACCGATTGAGCCAGTAGAACCAACAAGAGTAATAGCTTTCACAATTGCTTTAAAATTTACAAACAACTTCCAGTTTGACACTCTCCCGCCCCAGATGGCTGATGATTCTTGGAATGAATATCGCCCCTCTGGGTTTTTCTCATCTATAGTTCACACCTTTGCACCCAAAATTTTGAAATAATACTTGGGATTGTAGTTTCAGTAGTTTTAGGCAATAATTAGCAGAATACAGGTAGTTAATTATGTGTTTTAAATATCAAGATGCTAACTAAAAATATTTTTTTAGGGCGATGGCACAAAGGACTCATTCCACCTCGTGCTGTTGCTTGGATGATTGGTGTGAGTACTTTAATTTTATTTGCCGCTAGTAGTTTAAGACATATTTTATTTCAATCAACTGCTTTTGACTTGGGTATTTTTGACCAAGCCACTTACTTAATTAGTCAAGGTCAAAACCCTATCTCTTCTTTCATCGGATTCCACATTTTCGGTGATCATGCTGCTTGGATTTTTTATCCTTTAGCTGTATTTTATAAAATCTATCCCAGCGTTTATTGGTTATTTGCCATACAAGCATCTTCTTTATCTTTAGGTGCTTTACCGACATACTATTTAGCCATTGCAGCAGGATTAAAAGAGAGCCAAGCAATGGCTATGGGTGTTGTATATTTGTTGTATCCAGTGGTTTTTAATGCCAACTTATTTGATTTCCACCCTGAAGTTATTGCTGTTCCTTTACTACTAAGTGCAATTTTAGCAGCACGCGAACGAAAAATAGTTTGGTTTTGCTTATCGATGATTCTAGTTTTGGGATGTAAAGCAGTACTTTCCCTGACTGTTGTAGCAATGGGTTTTTATTTACTGTTGTGTGAGAAGCGACGTTTGTTTGGTGCGATCGCTATTTTTTTAGGTGTGAGTTGGTTTTTAATCGCTACTCAAATAATTATTCCTGTATTTAGTGGTAGAGAAGCAGCAGCAGTAGGGCGTTATAGCTACTTAGGTAATTCAGTTTTTGAAATTTTTAAAAATTTAATATTTAACCCAGTAATAATACTAGAAAATCTTTTTTCACTAGATAACTTTGGATATTTAATTTTATTATTTATACCTATAGTTTGGGGTTTTTCCTCTGCTAGTCTCAAGCCCTTAATACCTGCTATTCCCTGTATAGTAATTAACTTCTTAGCTGATTATCAAGCCCAAAAAGATTTGGTTCATCAATATTCATTACCAGCTTTACCATTTCTAATATTAGCTGTAATTGCTAGTTTGGCTGTGGGTAAAGGATGGCTACAACATAGACGAGGAATTATTATCTGGTCATTAATCGCATTTCTGTGTTTGGCAAAATTCACCCATTTTGGCGGTAGATATTTGAGATATTTAGATAATTTGCAAGCCACACAACAAGCAGTTTCCTTAGTTTCACCCCAAGGAGGTGTTTATACAACATCCCAAATTTCCCCCCATTTAAGTCACCGCAAACTAATTAAGTTTACAGATGCTAGTTCCCCTGCAATTGACTTGCATATTTTTGATTATGTATTATTGAATGTACGTCATCCAGGTTGGGGAAGTAATGAAGCATTTGCTAATAGCTTAGTAAATAAACTAAAATCCGAACCTAGATTTAAATTACAATTTCAAAGTGACGATGTGTATTTATTCAATAAGCATTTATAACCTTGGTCAAACATAAAAACGCAAAAATTATGACCTTGGTGGCGAAATTAAGGTAAATTCTTCAGATGTGCCTAAGACTCGACCGCCGGATAAATTGAGATTCTGTAAACTGGCATGATCTAATAGTAAAGAAGATTTATTTGACCACATTTGTTGTCAAACTGTGATATCTGCGGGGATGACTTGACAATCACAGTAAAAATCTAAACTTGGACGCTGATATGCAAAAGAAGTATAAATTTTAGTTCCTGGGGAAATATGGGCGCGAATTAATGTCGCCACAGGCTTGACCGGAAATGCTTCATTTAACTCCCAAATCCAGGATTGCGAACTCATTAATAGTCCTAAAACTAAATACATTGTCGAAAATAGCAAGGGAATAAACAAGCGATCGCACCCAGCAATAAAACCAGCATCCCCTTGGTTAGAGTAATTAGCCCCAGACAAATGCCCACACTTAGAGCGTAGTATTTATTTTGACGAGCTTTTAGGAAGAAAAATAACGATAATAAGAAAAAAGTAATACTCGCGCCATCCAGCATCGCCAGTCTACCATGACGTACTACAGGCAACATTGTTAAGTAAACCAAAGCCGTAAACAAAGCTGGCAAATTCTGCTGAAAAACCAAACCTCCGACTAAGTACAGTATAGGTACTCCCAAGGCAGTTAAAATTGCACTAAGTAAGCGTGTTGTCCACTCATTCACTCCTCCTAGAGAGTAAGCCCAAGCAACTAGTATATGGATGAGAGGTGGTTTGTTGTAATATGGTTCATCTCCCAATATGGGGTAAAGCCAACGCATCGAACCAACTGGGGCGCGCCAGATTTCACGGACAACCTGTGCTACAGTCCCCTCATCCCAATCCCGTAGAGGTAAGTTTCCTAAAAATATTAGCCAAAGAATCAGAGACCCCACAACCAAGCTTAATAGCCATTTTTTTGCTCGAAATGGACGTATATCTCAAATTACCATCATCTTTTGACAATCATTAGATGATAGCTTTCTGTATTGCTGAGTGCCGAACAAATTTATGCGAAATAAATGAGTAAACAGTATAGAGAGTAACTGCTAAGTTTACTTTAATAATGGGAAACTATATGCAGTTGGTCATCGTCCGTCTACTTCATAGCAGTTAAAAAGTGACAGTCAGTCAGTTAAAATTTTAACTTTTTCTTAAAAGGTAAGTGATGTCAATAAGTGCTGAATTATACTAAAAATTCTAGATAATCCAAATTTTCAGAATAATTCCTTAGTACAGTTAGTCCTGAGTATTAAATATTCACAAATATTGTCTGGCTATTGTTCAGCCAAAACCAGATTATCTAGGTTACAGTTGAAGCCTTATCAGTCATAGCCCATATTTCTTAAATTTCGGTGACTCTGTATCCAAAAATTCTGGATTAGCAGTCAAACTTTGTGTATCTAATATTTAGAAACAAGTGTGCTATTAAGTACCTTGAAGGAGCTATGAAGTGGAAAATAATAAATCGTTTCTCTGGCCGCAAGGAATATTAATTGCGTTACTTGCCTTGAGTACTACTTTCAGCGTTAGCTTAATGTTACTCATCAAACCCGATGCTTCTGAGGCTCAGAGAAAACAAAGTATAGATATCAATAATTTATCTGCTGCTAAAGTCGGCACTCAGCAGAGGATTGAGGAATTAAAGACAGCGATGCTTAACAGTTGGCAAGAAGAAGCCAACACTAAGGGTTTAGCCTCTGCTGCCCCAGCACGCTTTCAAGGAGCAACCATTAAGGAGGCAAAACTAATTAAAGGTAAGAAAGTAATTGCTCTCACCTTTGATGATGGCCCTTGGCCTGAAACTACTGCACAAGTGCTGGATATTCTCAAACAAAATAATATCAAAGGGACATTTTTTGTCGTTGGACAGAATGTGAAAAATTATCCCCACTTAGCAAAGCGAGTAGTTGCTGAAGGTCACTCTATTGCTAATCATACTTGGCATCATTGGTATCATTACATGAATCAACAGGTAGCTGCTTATGAAATTGATCACACCTCAAATTTGATTTATCAAACTACAGGTGTAAAAACCAATTTGTTTCGACCACCTGGGGGGATCATGCATAATGGGGTAGCTGCCTATGCTAGAAATAGCAAGTATGCCATCATTATGTGGTCCTCTGACTCCTTAGACTATTCACGTCCTAGTGTTCCAAACTTAGTGAATAATGTTTTCAGGAACGCCACACCAGGAGGTATTGTATTATTACATGATGGGGGTGGTAATCGTTCCCAAACTGTACAAGCATTACCAGAAATTATTAGTAAGTTTCGCCAGCAAGGCTATAGTTTTGTGACTATTCCCGAACTTCTAGCAATGGAAGATAAGGAGCAAAGATTGTTAGCAAATAAAAAGTAATATTTATCCTGAAAATACTACAAAGTTCAGATCCCCGCTTTTTAGAAAAGTCGGGGATCTTGTTTTTCGCAATTAAACTGAACTCAACTGTTTTTCCAGAACAGCTTGGGGATTTGCTTCGGGACTATCAGCTTCAGACGGTGGTACTAATTGCCAGAATTTAGGCAAATATTCTGACCAATTTTGCAGAATCATTTTCGCTTTTGGTGAACCAGTGCGATCGCCATGAGTTTTAATTAATTCTTGCAGTTGTTTTGCACCGGCGGCTGTCAGCACTCGCTGGATTTTGACAATTTCAGGATTAACTGATTCCGGGAATGAATTATCTTCATCTAAGAAATAAGCCAGTCCCCCAGTCATCCCCGCACCGACGTTACGCCCAACTTTTCCGAGGACAACAATCACGCCACCAGTCATATACTCGCAGCAGTGATCCCCAGCCCCTTCAATTACTGCCATACCTTTAGAGTTGCGTACAGCAAAGCGTTCTCCGGCTAAACCGTTGGCAAACAATACCCCACCAGTAGAACCATAAAGACAGGTATTGCCAACTATGACATTTTCTGCTGGGTCATAAGTGGCATCAGCCGGGGGTTTGATGATGATTTCGCCACCGTGCATTCCCTTACCTACGTAGTCGTTGGCTTCTCCTTCTAATGAGAGAATCATGCCAGGAAGGTTGAAAGCACCAAAGCTTTGTCCCACACTACCTTGGAAATTGAGGTTAATTTGTCCTTCAAAACCACTATCACCATATTGGGTAGCGATCGCACCAGCCAACCGTGCGCCCACTGTTCTATCGGTATTGACTAACTTTAAGCTTTTGCTAACAGTGGATTGATTACTAATAGCCGCTTGAATTTCAGGGTCAGCCAGGAATTGGTCATCGATCACCGCACCGTTGCTGTGGACTTCTTCGTGTACCAACCAGCTACGATCATTTTTGGCATCTGGTAGCTGAAGTAAACAGTCGAGGTTGAGTCCTTGGGTTTTAGTAACTGTTGCATCGGCGCGTGTTGTCAACAAATCAGCACGTCCCACGATATCCAACAAAGAAGGGTATCCCAGTCTGGCTAAGAGATGACGCACTTCCTCAGCAATGAAGCAGAAGAAATTCACAACGTGTTCCGGCATTCCCGTGAACCGTTTGCGGAGTTCTTCCTTCTGAGAAGCAACACCCACAGGGCAGTTATTCGTGTGGCAAATCCGCGCCATAATACAGCCTTCAGCAATCATGGCGATGGAACCAAAACCGAATTCTTCACCACCCATTAATGCACCTATTACCACATCCCAACCACTTTTTAGCCCACCGTCTACACGCAAAATTACGCGATCGCGCAGACCATTTTGCATCAAAACTCGATGTACTTCACTTAAACCCAGTTCCCACGGTGAACCAGCGTGTTTAATTGAACTCAGAGGTGATGCACCAGTACCACCATCATGACCAGATACTTGAATGATATCGGCGTTAGCTTTCGCTACACCAGCCGCAATCGTCCCAATACCAATTTCTGCCACCAGTTTCACTGATACCTGGGCTTTGGGGTTAATTTGGTGCAGGTCAAAAATTAGCTGTGCTAAATCTTCAATGGAATAAATATCATGGTGCGGTGGTGGTGAAATCAGTGTCACACCGGGCTTGGAACGCCTTAACATCGCAATGTAAGGACTAACTTTTGGCCCTGGTAGTTGTCCACCTTCCCCAGGTTTTGCACCTTGGGCAATTTTGATTTCAATTTGTCTGGCGCTGCTTAAATATCCTGGTGTGACACCAAAGCGTCCTGATGCGACTTGCTTAATGGCACTAGAAGCAGTATCACCATTCCGTAATCCATGTAAATGGGGCAGAGTGGGCGATTTACCTGCTGCGTCTACATCATTGAGAACTTTATAGCGGACTGGATCTTCGCCGCCTTCCCCTGAGTTAGATTTTCCGCCAATCCGGTTCATGGCGATCGCTAAAGTTTCATGGGCTTCTCGTGACAACGCGCCTAAAGACATTCCACCAGTGCAGAAGCGTTTGAGAATCTCACTGACTGATTCTACTTCGTCTAAAGGAATGGGCGAGCGATCGCTTTCAAAATCCAACAAATCACGCAAAGCTGTCACCGGTCGGCCTTGCAGATGCTGTTTATAAACCTCATAGTGGTCATATTGCTTCCCATCCACAGCCTTATGCAGCGCCTTTGCCAATTCCGGGTTGTTCATGTGGTATTCACCCTTGGGAAGACACTGCACAAAACCCAAATTTTCTAATTTCTTCGCCGTCAGTTCTGGAAAAGCCTTGCTATGGAAAGACAGCACCTCTTGCGCCAATTCGCTCACACTCAACCCACCGATGCGGGAAGTTGTGCCATAGAATCCCAGTTTTAATAAATCCCCACCGATACCAATAGCTTCAAAAATTTGTGCGGCTTGATAGCTGGAAAGTAGAGAAATTCCCATTTTAGAGAGAATTTTCAGTAACCCGGAATTTATGGCTTGACGGTAATTTCCGATAGCTTCATCTAAAGTCAGGGTAGCAATTTTACCCCGTTCCATGAAGCTTTGAGTTTTAGGTTCAAACCACCAATTGCGGACAGTATCCAACGCTGTGTAAGGACAAACAGCATCCACACCATAACCAATCAGACAAGCAAAATGATGTGTACTCCAGCACTGGGCTGTATTCACAATCAGCGAAGTTTTTGTTCGCAATCCTTGGCGAATCAAATAATGATGTACAGCACCTGCGGCTAACAAAGGGGGAATATAGGTATATTCAGTCCCGATACCACTTTCTCCTTCCAGGTGGCGGTCACTCAAAATCAAAATCTTCGCCCCTGCCTTGACAGATTCCGCAGCTTGTGATTGCAAAGACTCTACAGCCTCTTTCAAACCATCGGGACCGTTAGCAATAGCAAACAACGTCGATAATTCCGCCGTCGCAAATCCTGATAACCGAATCGCTTCCAATTCCGTTTCAGTCAACACAGGCGATTCTAACTTCAGTTTTCGGGCGTGTTCTGGCTTCACTTCCAGTAAATTACCCCGTTCACCCAGTTCCACATTCAACGACATCACCAACTTTTCCCGTAACGGGTCAATAGCTGGGTTTGTAACTTGAGCAAAACGCTGTTTGAAATAGTCATACAGCAGGTGGGGTTTTTCTGACAGCACCGCCAAAGGAATATCATCTCCCATGCAGAAAGTCGCTTCTTTACCCTCAGCCGCCATTGGCTGAATTACCATTTCTACATCTTCAGTGGTGTAGCCAAAGGCTAATTGATGACGTAGTAAGGTTTGTTTATCAATTGTATTTGTAGGGGAATGACTCTTGCCATTACCATTCACAGATGAAGGCTGACTAACAAGGTGTTTCAGTTCTTGACGATACTGTTTTAACCATTCCCCATAAGGATGCTGCTTGGCGATGCGCTGCTTAATTTCCCAATTTTTCAGCACTTCATGATTGACTAAATCCACAGCAATCATTTGTCCTGGGCCAAGTCTGCCTTTTTCCACAATGTTGGCTTCTGGGATGTCAACTACACCAGCTTCGGAAGCCACAACAATATAATCATCTTTAGTAATGACGTAACGTGCTGGTCTTAAACCATTTCGGTCTAATGTCGCGCCAACTTTTTCACCATCACTAAATACTAAAAGCGCCGGACCATCCCAGGATTCTTGCAGACCACTGTAATATTCGTAGAAATCGACAATTTCTGGATATTTAGCTAAAGAAGGTTGATTTTGGTATGCTTCTGGAACCATCATCATTAAGGCTTCCAGGGGGCTACGTCCAGAACGCACCATTAATTCTAGGACGTTATCTAAAGTCGCCGAGTCACTATTATCAATGTGAACTAAGGGCTTGAATTCATCCGCGCGATTCTCCTTCGGAGAGGCTCCGCCAACGCCCCATACTGGATGATTCAGGCTGGCTTCTCGTGCCGTCATCCAGTTGATGTTACCCAGTAGAGTATTAATTTCACCATTATGACCCAATAGCCGCATTGGTTGGGCTAGAGGCCATTTCGGTAGTGTATTAGTACTAAAGCGGCGATGATAAACAGCAAAAGCACTTTTGTAAGCTGGGTTTTTTAAATCTAGATAAAAATCTCCCAAAATAGCAGAACGCACCATGCCTTTATAAACAATTGTGCGACTGGACAAGGAGCAAATATATAATTCTTCGGAAATATTTTTGGTAGCTTTGAAAATTCTTCTGCGGGTGATATACAGTTCTCTTTCTAGTTCTTCACCACTCTTATCGGCTGATGCGAGAAAAACTTGTTCTATTTGGGGTTGATTTTCTCTTGCTTGTCTCCCCAGTAAATGAGGCTGCACTGGTACTACTCGCCAACCCAGTACAGTTAATTTTTCTTCTGCGGCTATTTGCTCAATAGTGGCTTTAGCTTTTGCGGCTATTTCGGGATTTTGGGGTAAAAATAGCATTCCTACCGCCACATTTCCAGCAGTATAGTCCTTTTGGAACAACTCCCAAGGGATAGCTGTCAATATTCCTGCACCATCACCAGAATCTTGGTCAGCGCTACAACCACCCCGGTGTTCTAAGCAGGTCAAAGCAGCTAAAGATTTTGTGACAATTTCGTGGCTAGCATGATTCTGGCGATGAGCAATAAAACCTACACCACAGGCATCTCGTTCTTCTACTAACCACCTTTGTCCCTGATAGTTCTCCTGAGATTTAATATCTGAAAAATTCATTTCTTGTGATTGATGCATCGCTTTATCTTTCATAGCCTGTTCCTGAGATGGTTAGTCACAAATCTTGCCAATATTTGTGAGAAAAATTTGCTAGTCCTGAGCGTAGCCGAAGGGCTAAAGTTAGTTCCTGTGAGAAATACATAAACAAACCGAAATTTTAGGGAAAAAAATTTTAACTCCGGTTTTTTTTCTTCTTTAACCCTGTTAAAATCTGTGCAGTACTTTTTTATACCTTTGGTGGGAATGATATGTGAGACTATACCGCCCTCACAGCCCTTTATTTATATCGTGATAGCGTCACGTAGGGTTATCCATAGCTATTTTTTTGCTCAATTCCCTCTTCCCAGATTCAGATTAGCTTTCAAATAAAACGTGTTTGGCTTACAAATAACACAACCAGCGTTTTAAAGGCCAAAACAATCCTGATTCATGCACAAAATCAAGGTATTATACAACATGACCAGTTGAAAATTCCTAGAAATATCTGTTGTTGTATATATTCTTTATTTTTTGCTGAACATTATTATCTGTATTGCAACAACACAGACCTCACTTAAATAGCAATCATCGGTGAGGATGAGATATTCTCACTCAGTTTGAAGCACTACAACTACTGTGTATAGTCCTACTGAAATAAGTGATAGTTAAAACACTTAGTAACAGTGCTTTTAATGGTATGATTACCTTTTAAGTTTTACAAGAGATAGATAGCCAATATACAGGCTATCATATTTATTCAAAAATAAAATCACTATTTTTTAAGGTTTCCTCACAATTAGTTAACTCAGTGGTGAGACTCAAACGCGATAAATTACGTCTGTTGAAGATATTGCGTCAGAGGAAAGGAGCGTGAGCATCGGACAAAATTCAGTGGCTTTATTGCTCAGAGCCATCAAAACTTTCCTCACAGATTCAACTACCAGTAGATTTTTTAAAAGTATCTGTAAAAATGTCAAATCGCCCCATCAGAAAACATCACAGCCCTATTACTAAAAAGGCTAAACAAAAGTTATTCCGGTCTATAGCACCAATAATCGTGGCAATTACGATATTGTGTTTGTCTGCTACCCAAGCTCCTAGCGCCCAAAAATCCCCAATTAATCCTAATCCCACTTCAGAGTTGTTCGCCCAGTCACGCACTTCTCCTGCCCCAGGATTAGCTTCTGGTAATCAAATTACCCTCAATGGTCGTACCTTGTCAGGGGCTTGGTTGCAGCAGCGCGGAACAGACGGTCAGCTAAAAACTCATCTGAGTGATGGGGCTTTTAGGCAGTTCATTGGAGTCGATTTTTTAAGCAGCAACAGTCCAGCCAGACAACCAGTAGAGTGGTTTTCGTCAGTTAGTCAACCACTGATTTTAGCTACAAGACTGTTAAAAGGGTATCGCTATGTTGATATTACTAATTTTGCCCAAACAGCAGGTTGGCAATTTCAAGCCAATGGTAATATTTTGGCGATCGCAATTCCACCCGCCCAAGTAAAAAATATTCGTCAGAGTCAGCAACCTTCAGGCGTAAGTAATCCTCCTTTCAACTCAGCTCGCATCGTCTTAGATTTAGATCGCCCAGTACCTTGGCAACTTTCCCAAGGCTTACCCATAAATAGACCTGTTGACTCTGACGGACCAACCACCCAAGCAACCACACCACTCAATAGAGAGTGGGTAGTGATCTTAGAAGGCACAGCCGACCCAGCTTTAATTCAACAATATGCGCCGCCAACTTCACTCCCACAATTACCTGCACAACCAACTCCAGAACCACTAATTACAAAATTGGAGGTAGTCAACAACCGTACACTTATTAGTCTGAGTGTGCCTTTTGGGATGTCTCCCCAGGTGATGACCTTAGCAAACCCTAACCGCTTGGTAATTGACCTTCGTGCCGATGCGCTCGTACAACGAGATATTACTTGGGCTTCTGGATTGCGCTGGCGACAGCAATTAGTCAATTTAGGTACAGACCGTTTTCCTGTAGTTTGGTTAGATATTAATCCCCGTCAAGCTGGGTTAACTTTAAAACCCATTGGCACAGAACCCAACACCCAAACGGGTACTGCACCGCTAATTCAAATGGCACAGCAGTCTTCAGCCGTAGCCGCAATCAATGCTGGTTATTTCAACCGGAATAATAGATTACCTTTGGGGGCAATTCGGCGGGATAATCAGTGGTTATCAGGGCCGATTCTCAACCGGGGAGCGATCGCTTGGAATGATTCTGGACAGTTTTACTTAGGTCGTCTTACCTTACAAGAAACTTTAATTGCTCCCAATAATCAGAGATTACCGATTCTATTCCTGAATAGTGGCTACGTTCAGAGTGGTATTGCTCGTTATACCCCGACTTGGGGAAGCAGTTACACGCCTTTAACAGACAACGAAGTTCTGATTGTTGTTCAAAAAGACCGAGTTACAAATCAGCTACCAGGTGGAAAAGCTGGTGAAACAGCCGTTCCCATTCCCTCAGATGGCTACCTGTTAACCTTACGTGCCAATTCGACTAATACTGCATCAAAATTGCCTATTGGCACAGCAGTTAGCATTACTAGCAGCACTAATTCGGCTGAATTTAACCGCTATCACCAAATTATGGGAGCCGGGCCGCTATTGGTACAAAATAATAAAATTGTCCTTGACGCTGAAGGCGAAAAGTTTAGTAAAGCTTTTAGTACACAAAAAGCGATTCGTAGTGGCATTTGTACCACAGCAAGCGGCTCTTTAATGATTGCGGCTGTTCACAATCGGGCTGGAGGATTAGGCCCAACCTTGGCGGAACACGCCCAATTAATGAAGAATATTGGTTGTGTGAACGCCCTTAATTTAGACGGTGGTAGTTCAACTAGTCTTTATCTAGGAGGACAACTACTCGACCGTTCCCCAAATACTGCGGCTCGTGTACACAACGGTATTGGCGTTTTCTTGCAGCAACAGTAAAGGCGCAGGAAGAGGCAGGGGGGCAGGGTGCAGGGTGCAGGGGGGCAGGAAGCAGTGGGGAAACTGTAACTTCCCAATGACCAATTTTAAAGTTAAGGATAAGCTGCCATTTATTGGATGAAGACTTGGTATAGATATGCCCGTTTCGGCAGTAATCCTTTACACCTTTAAGTTTAATTTTGCTATGTTTAGCAAGGTGTAACTAAATTTATGAGTTTTACGATTGTAAAATTACGCCAAACTTTTCTACTAATGTTGAACAGGAATGACGGTTTGTTATGTCGATCAATGAGGTAACTATGGCTCAACTTCAAGAAACCACACAAACTAACACCCTGCCTCTACCCGTCGCGATCGCTAATAAAGGCGTAGCTGCAACTGAACTGCGTCCTTGGGGTTCTTTTACAGTTTTGGAAGAAGGGCGCGGATACAAAATTAAGCGTATCGAAGTCAAGCCCGGACACCGCCTCAGTTTGCAAATGCACCATCACCGTAGCGAACACTGGATTGTTGTCTCTGGTACAGCTAGGGTTGTTTGTGGTGAGCAAGAAGTACTACTTAGCAATAATGAATCAACCTATGTTCCTCAATGTACATCTCATCGTCTAGAGAATCCTGGTGTGATTCCTTTAGTTTTAATTGAAGTCCAAAATGGCGAATACTTGGGTGAAGACGATATTATTCGCTACCAAGATGACTATGCCCGTACCAAGGTTTAACACCATAACAGTGCTGTTTAAAGTGTAAAAATTATGATTAATTTGCCGCAATTCAATTGAAAATACTTGATGTAGGGGCAGTTCATATCATGAGTTGTCCCTACTCAAAATCGGCAATGCCACAATTTTGCTGGGGAGTAATACTCAATAGTGATATACTCGTTGTCATAGTAATCTACTAATCAATTAAGACAAGGTTGGGAATACCTAGTCAAGAAGACAATCATATCTTGTCCGCAAACAATCAAAATTTTTTTTGGGTAAGTGTGATTTTTGTAATTCACTCGTCTGTAATGTTTAAGATGGGGTTTTTATTGCCAAAATTGATTCTATGATTCACCTGAGTCAAGCAGCCATCAGTGAAATTGGGCGATTACAGTTAAAACAGCAACCAAATTCTTTGTTGAGATTAACAATTAAGCTGGGTGGCTGTTCTGGTTGGTTTTATGATATGTCTTTTGACGAAACTGTAAAAGCTGGCGATCACGTTTTTGACTTGAGCAGTATTAAAGTTGTCATAGATGACGAAAGCTTTAATTATGTAAATGGGTTGGCATTGGATTATTCAGAAGATTTAATGGGTGGGGGTTTTCGCTTCCACAACCCTCAAGCGATCGCTACCTGTGGCTGTGGTAATTCTTTCTCCATTGCTACACAGAGTCATGTTTAACTAAGAAAAATAATAAGTTTGACATAAAAGCCAAAAAAAAGATATAATCAGGATTTGTTAAAACTTAGACCTCTAAGCAGCTTTACGCGCTGTAACTCATGCCAACAATACAGCAACTCATACGTACTGAACGCGAAAAAGCGCGTCAGAAAACGAAATCTCCAGCTCTGAAGCAATGCCCACAACGTCGGGGTGTTTGTACAAGAGTATACACAACCACACCGAAAAAGCCGAACTCAGCTCTACGTAAAGTAGCAAGGGTAAGACTAACCTCTGGATTTGAAGTCACAGCTTACATTCCAGGTATTGGTCATAACTTGCAAGAACACTCAGTAGTCATGATTCGTGGCGGTCGGGTGAAAGACTTACCAGGTGTAAGATATCACATTATCCGTGGTACTTTAGATACAGCTGGAGTCAAAGACCGCAAGCAAGGGCGTTCCAAGTATGGAACAAAGCGTCCTAAAGAAGCGAAAAAGTAGAAAATAGGCGACTAATCGTAGTTGAATGACGATTAACCTATTCAGTGGGAAAAACCTAGGAACAGAAAAACTAGCAGCGCTGGCTGTTTCTTTGCATAAATCTCGCTAAAGCCGGATGAAGCTGGCAGAAGTAGGTAATTTAAAGCAGTATCCAGCAAAGCGTAGCTTGCTGCCGTAAGCATCGCAGCGGTTGCATCTAAATATTAAAATTTATGATGTTATCGCCTTCTCTAGTTGTAGTGAGCAAATTAATCAGTCAGTCTCGCTGCAACTGTAGAGAAAAAAAAGACAAAATTTGAACGGCGGCTTTTTCCGCCCACATATCCAGTGTCTGATAGCATATAATTTCGTTGACAAATCCGAATTAAAGGTAAAGTATGTCTCGTCGTGGTGTTATTCAAAGGCGTCCAGTTCCGCCTGATTCCGTATATAACAGTCGCCTGGTAAGCATGATAATCCGGCGGGTAATGCGTCATGGCAAGAAATCACTAGCTGCAAGGCTGGTTTATGATGCCATGAAAACTATTGAAGAACGCACTGGTGCTGCTCCTTTGGAAACCTTTGAAAGAGCAGTGCGAAACGCCACACCCTTGGTGGAAGTAAAAGCTCGAAGAGTGGGTGGAGCCACCTACCAAGTACCGATGGAAGTTCGCACAGACCGAGGTACAACTCTAGCTTTGCGCTGGCTAGTAAATTTTTCCCGGTCTAGACCAGGGCGCACAATGGCAAGTAAATTAGCGAATGAGTTAATGGATGCTGCCAACGAAACCGGAAATGCAATTCGTAAGCGCGAAGAAACACACCGGATGGCAGAAGCTAACAAAGCTTTTGCCCACTATCGTTACTAAGAAAAGCGGCGGTATATCGTGGATATAAAAGCGGTATATCGCGGACTCATAAAGACGAATACGGTTTTCCGTAGAAGTATAGAATCTTAACAAAGAGTAATATACAAGATATCATGAGGCAAAAACTATAATAGGAGGCTACTGTGGCACGTACCATCCCGCTAGAGAGAGTACGCAATATCGGTATTGCGGCGCATATAGATGCGGGCAAGACAACGACAACCGAGAGAATATTGTTTTACTCTGGCATTATTCATAAAATTGGCGAAGTTCATGAAGGAACTGCCGTCACAGACTGGATGGAACAAGAGCGTGAGCGGGGAATTACCATCACCGCGGCTGCGATCACTACCAGTTGGAAAGATCATCAAATTAACATTATCGATACTCCAGGACACGTTGACTTCACAATTGAAGTAGAACGTTCCATGCGCGTTTTAGATGGCGTAATCGCAGTATTTTGTTCAGTAGGTGGCGTGCAACCACAGTCGGAAACAGTGTGGCGACAAGCAGACCGCTACAAAGTACCTCGAATCGCCTTCATCAACAAAATGGACCGTACAGGCGCGAACTTCTATAGAGTTCACGATCAAATGTGCGATCGCTTGCGGGCTAATGCCATTGCCATTCAACTGCCAATTGGTAGTGAAACTGAATTTCGCGGCATCGTTGATCTGGTACGGAAATGTGCCTATATGTACAACAACGATCAGGGGACAGATATTGAGGAAACAGCTATCCCCGCAGAAATGCAAGCAAAGGCAGAAGAATACCGCACCAAGCTTATCGAAGCGGTGGCAGAAACAAGTGACGTTCTGATGAATAAGTACTTCGAGGGAGAAGAACTTACAGAAGCTGAAATTTGTAATGCCCTGCGTAAAGGTACAATTGCGGGTAAGATTGTGCCAGTACTTTGCGGCTCGGCATTTAAAAACAAAGGCGTGCAGTTGATGCTGGATGCGGTAGTGGACTATCTCCCAGCACCAACTGAAGTACCAGCAATTCAAGGTACATTACCGAATGGTGAGACTATTGAACGCAAAGCTGATGACAATGAACCTCTATCAGCCCTAGCGTTCAAGATTATGGCCGACCCTTATGGTCGTCTAACCTTTGTTCGAGTTTATTCTGGTGTTCTGAAAAAAGGTAGCTACGTTCTGAACGCTACCAAGAACAAAAAAGAGCGCATTTCCCGTCTGGTGATTTTAAAAGCAGATGAACGCATGGACGTGGACGAAATGCGGGCTGGCGATTTGGGAGCAGCATTGGGGCTAAAAGATACCTTGACAGGTGATACCATCACCGATGAAGGTTCACCAGTAATTCTGGAATCTCTATTCATTCCTGAGCCTGTTATCTCGGTAGCGGTTGAACCCAAAACCAAGAATGACATGGACAAGCTCTCCAAAGCTCTACAATCTCTTTCAGAAGAAGACCCCACCTTCCGCGTTCACGTTGATCCGGAAACGAATCAAACCGTGATTGCCGGCATGGGAGAGCTACACCTGGAAATTCTGGTAGACCGGATGTTACGAGAATTCAAAGTAGAAGCGAATGTCGGTGCGCCGCAAGTAGCTTACCGCGAAACAATTCGTAAACAAGTCACCAAAATTGAAGGTAAATTCATTCGCCAAAGTGGTGGTAAAGGTCAATATGGTCACGTCGTGATCAATTTGGAACCAGGCGAACCCGGTACGGGCTTTGAATTTGTTTCTAAAATTGTCGGTGGTACTGTACCTAAAGAGTATATTAGCCCCGCAGAACAAGGAATGAAAGAAAGTTGCGAATCCGGTATTTTGGCTGGATACCCATTGATTGATGTCAAAGCAACTTTGATTGATGGGTCATACCACGATGTAGACTCTTCAGAAATGGCTTTCAAAATTGCTGGCTCAATGGCAATGAAAGAGGCAGTGTTGAAAGCTTCACCTGTACTCTTAGAACCTATGATGAAAGTTGAGGTTGAAGTTCCCGAAAACTACCTTGGGGATGTAATGGGCGACCTTAATTCCCGTCGTGGGCAAATTGAGGGTATGGGATCTGATGATGGTATTGCCAAAGTAACTGCTAAAGTCCCATTGGCAGAAATGTTTGGTTACGCTACTGATATCCGCTCGAAGACCCAAGGTCGGGGCATCTTCTCAATGGAATTTAGCCGCTACGAAGAAGTACCTCGCAACGTGGCTGAAGCAATCATAGCGAAAAGTAAAGGGAACGCTTAATTAAAAAAGGAAACGAGCATTCATGGCACGCGCAAAATTTGAAAGGACTAAACCCCACGTTAATATCGGTACAGTTGGCCACGTTGATCATGGTAAAACCACTTTAACAGCCGCTATTACCATGACTCTGGCCGCTATGGGTCAAGCTACAGGTAAAGGCTACGACCAAATTGATAACGCCCCTGAAGAAAAAGCACGGGGTATTACCATTAATACGGCTCACGTTGAGTATGAAACCGGCGAGCGGCACTATGCTCACGTAGATTGCCCCGGACACGCTGATTATGTCAAAAACATGATCACTGGTGCGGCTCAAATGGATGGTGGCATCCTTGTGGTTTCGGCTGCTGATGGCCCCATGCCCCAAACCCGTGAACATATTCTGCTGGCAAAGCAAGTAGGTGTTCCCAGTCTAGTTGTCTTCTTGAACAAGGAAGATATGGTAGACGACGCAGAACTCCTAGAGTTGGTGGAATTGGAAGTCCGGGAGCTATTATCTAGCTACGATTTTCCTGGTGATGACATTCCCATCGTCACAGGCTCCGGTCTTAAAGCACTCGAAGCAATGACTGCTAACCCCAAAGTTAAAAAGGGTGAAGATCCTTGGGTAGACAAAATCTACGCCCTGATGGAAGCAGTAGATTCCTATATTCCTACTCCTGACCGTGCTATAGATAAGCCTTTCTTGATGGCTGTGGAAGACGTGTTCTCGATCACAGGTCGTGGTACTGTTGCTACCGGTCGGATTGAACGTGGTGTAGTAAAAGTGGGCGACAACGTTGAATTAGTGGGTATCAGAGACACTCGTAACACCACTGTCACCGGGATTGAGATGTTCAAGAAGAGTCTCGATCAAGGTATGGCTGGAGATAACGCCGGTGTACTCCTGCGCGGTATCCAAAAGGCTGATATTGAACGCGGTATGGTAATCGCCAAGCCCGGTTCTATTACTCCTCACACTCAATTTGAAGGTGAAGTGTATGTATTGACAGAAAAAGAAGGCGGTCGCAAGACTCCATTTTTCTCTGGTTACCGTCCTCAGTTTTACGTGCGGACAACCGATGTAACTGGCACAATCACAGCCTTTACTTCTGATGATGGTAGTGAAGCAGAAATGGTGATGCCAGGCGATCGCATTAAAATGACAGTAGAACTGATCAACGCGATCGCGATTGAGCAAGGAATGCGCTTCGCAATTCGTGAAGGTGGCCGCACCATTGGTGCTGGTGTCGTCTCCAAAATCCTGAAGTAACACCTTTTTGTCCCATAACAAAGGAGCAGAGATGGTAAAATACCTCTCTGCTCCTTTCTCTTCCGTCCGGGATTATGTAAAATTATGGTTTACAAAAATTTGGCTATTTAAGCCAAAATCCCCCAAAATTGTCAAAAAAATCACAAATATTCATCAGAACCTGGAAAATTAAAGATGGCAACTCTACAGCAGCAGAAAATTAGAATTCGTTTACAGGCTTTTGACCGTCGTTTATTAGACACATCTTGCGAGAAGATTGTAGATACGGCAAACAGGACTAACGCTACAGCCATAGGCCCCATTCCTTTACCTACAAAACGTAAAATCTATTGTGTGCTGCGATCGCCTCACGTAGATAAGGATGCGCGGGAACACTTTGAAACTCGTACCCATCGCCGGATTATTGACATTTATCAACCTTCTTCTAAAACTATTGATGCTCTGATGAAACTAGATTTGCCTTCTGGTGTGGACATTGAAGTAAAACTATAATTTAGTCATTGGTTATAAGTCATTAGTCCTTGGTTAAAGTAGCCCAAAGAGAGCAGGGGACAGGGTGTAGGGGAGAAGACCCCAGACATAAATGTATTTGCTCTGAAACAAGGACAGATAATTTCTGGGTTCTTGCATCTCACAATAAATATTTTTCCTTTGAGCATAAATACTTTGAGCATAAATAAATGTAGTTGCTCAGAATCCTTTGAGCAGGAGAGTTAAAAATCTTACCTGTCCCTGCTCCCTGCTCTTACTCCCCTGCCTCTTCGGTCATGTTTTCATGGCTAGACGATACATTAAATTCATTGCTATGAAGATTTACCCAGAGAAAGCAAAAATTTATCTCAGGGCTTTTTATTGCCTGGAAAACAAGTGATAGAATATAAATAAAGTACGGGAAAAGCAGAGAATAATAATAAATTTTAAAATTAAATTTATACCAAGGTAACAATGACATCTTCTTCTAAAATTGCAGTTCGCGAACTACCTCTGTTCCCGTTACCTGAAGTAGTTCTATTTCCCACTAGACCATTACCCCTACACGTCTTTGAATTTCGCTACAGAATCATGATGAACACGATTTTGGAGAGCGATCGCAGGTTTGGTGTATTAATGGTTGATCCAGTTGAAGGTACAATTGCTAACGTTGGTTGCTGTGCAGAAATCATTCATTACCAACGGATGCCAGATGACCGCATGAAAATGTTGACTTTGGGACAGCAACGGTTTCGGGTCTTAGAATACGTTCGAGAAAAGCCTTACCGTGTTGGTTTGGTAGAGTGGTTAGAAGACCAGCCACCAACCAAAGATTTACGTCCTTTGGCTAGTGAGGTAGAACAACTGCTGCGAGATGTAGTGCGTCTTTCAGCTAAGTTAACTGAACAAAATATGGAACTACCCGAAGAATTACCCGCTTTGCCCACAGAACTTTCCTATTGGGTGGCCAGTAATCTCTACGGTGTGGCCTCAGAGCAACAAGCATTGCTAGAAACACAGGATACCGTGCTTCGTCTGGAAAGAGAAGCAGAAATTTTGACTTCTACTCGCAATCATTTAGCAGCCCGTGCTGTTCTCAAGGACACTTTTAATAATTCGTAATTCGTAATTCGTAATTTGTAATTTGTAATTTGTAATTGCGGATTATGGTGCAATGGTAATTGGTAGGACATGATAGCTGCCAAAAATCTTGATTATTTCCGCGTATGTAGTTAATTGTGCTAAAGCAGATTGCATTTGTGCTTGTTTGGCATCTGCTTCTAAGTCAAGGAAAAACAAGTATTCTCCTAGCGATCGCTTTGTGGGTCGAGATTCAATGCGGCTGAGATTAATCCCTCGTTGAGCAAATCCTTGTAGTGCTTTTAGCAGCGCTCCCGGTAAATTTGCAGGTACGCTGAAGGCTAGGGACGTGTGACTAGGAGTTGTTGATATATTGATTAAATCTTCTTGACTTTGACTGACCACCCAAAAGCGAGTACAGTTTTCTGGATAGTCGTTAATATTACTGGCTAATATAGGTAAGTTATAGATTTGAGCCGCCCGACTGGATGCGATCGCGGCTGCTGTTAAGTCCTGATCTAGTCGCTGTAATGATTCAGTTGTAGAATTACTGGGTATTAGCTGCACATTTGGGAGAGTTCGCCCCAACCATCCTTGACATTGCGCCAAAGCTTGGGGGTGAGAATAAACAGTTTGAATACTATCTATACTGGTAGCGCTAGAAATAAAAGCATGGGCAATGGGCATAACCAAAGCTAACTGAATTTGTAAACTATCCAATTGCCACATTGTGTCCATTGTCATTGTGACACTGCCTTCAATAGAATTTTCTACTGGCACAACAGCTAACTGAGTTTGTCCACTAGCAACGGCTTGGAGTGATTGGGCAATACTGGAACATGGACATAACATAGCTGTGAGTCCTGTTGTGTTAGCTAGCCAGTCGGCATAAAAAACGGTTGCTTGTTCTGCGTAAGTGCCAGGAGGCCCTAAATGGGCAATGGATATAGTCACAAGATTAAGTCCTAATTTTTTGGGTTTATAGACTCTATTTTAGGCAAAATTAGTTGTTTTGAACTGAAATATGAGTCTAGATGACATACAATCAGACAATTAAACTCATTATTGTCAAAAACTGACTTTGTGATGGATATTTTTCCTGATTTTAAATACTGATATTGCCAAAAAAATTTTCAGATTCAATCAGATTTGGTATCAGAAGGGATTTATTCAAATTAAAATTAATAAAATTATAATTTAATTAATAATAGAAATATTAAACAACTAGGAACTTTCAATTTATGGCGACCCAGTTTACTGCCTCCCAAACTGTAAAAATTAATGTTCCGCCACAGCCGATTCCTATTCAACACTACTTGCGACAGCCTCAACGCCTGGTAAATGCTTTAGCTGATAACAGTCGGATATATCAGCTTTCCGACGAAGTATTTCGCTTGAAAATGCGTCCTCTCAATTTTATGTCCCTAAGTATTCAACCCACTGTAGACTTGAAAATTTGGGCAGAATCAAACGGCACAATTAACTTGCGATCGCTTAGTTGTAAAATACTAGGTTTTGAGTATATTAACCAGCGTTTTTCTTTAAATTTACAAGGACATTTATCGTTGCACCAGCTAAACGGTGTGACGACTCTGCAAGGAAGAGCCGATTTAGAAGTACAGGTGGAGATACCACCCCCATTTTGTTTTACTCCCAAGGCAATTTTAGAAGCCACTGGCAATGGCTTGCTCAAAAGTGTGCTGATGACAGTTAAACAACGCTTGTTACATCAACTTTTAGCTGACTATCGCTGCTGGGTAACATCACAAATGTCAGAAAATGCCCTGCTATATGACAGTGTGGATTTGCCCTTAACGGGTGAATCGGTGAATAATTGTTGACATCTTCACCGATTTTGCCACATAAGTGATAGAAACTTTCGTCAAGCAGCAACTATAGCAACCGCCAAAGCTCTAACACTCAGCACTCCTTTTGACAAGGACGAAAAGATTTACGATGCAGTGGTGACGGACCGTGTTGTTGCAGCGCTACCAAATGTTTTTGGCTACCGTAGCCCTTGTTCTGCTCCAGATTATACAAAGGATACTTTAATGCTAGACGCGTGATCAGATCATCGCGCCAAACTTTAGCCACAATACTAGCAGCTGCTATATTAAGCGATCGCTCGTCCCCTTTCACTATTGTTTTTTGCGATACTCTCAAGTCTTTAATGGGCTGATTACCATCAACTAAACATAGCTGAGGCTGTACCTTCAGTTTCAGTACAGCCCGTTTCATGGCTAACAGGGTGGCCTGCAAAATATTTATTTGATCAATTTCAGTAGTGGAAGCAAAACCAATTTTCCAGTCTGTGGCTAGCTCGCAAATTTGTTGTGCTAGCTGAGTTCTCCGAGAACTAGACAGCTTTTTACTGTCTTTAATGTCAGATGCGATTAGTTTGGGCCAGGCACAAGCAGGCAACATCACAGCCGCCGCTACCACAGGCCCAAATAACGCCCCTCGCCCAACTTCATCTATGCCGGCAACTAACTCGGGAATTACGGATAAAGTTGACCCAGAGACTAGTGTTTGGGTTGAGGACAACTCTAGCCAAATCGGTGGGACTAAGAGTGCTGGCGAATAGATATCTGTGGCAGTTTGCTCTGTCTTGACCATCAAACAGTTAATTATCCTCAGATGTAGAAGAATCTGATTCTAGAGCTGAAGAACGACGACGGCGGCGACGGTTGCCAGTGGAAGTGTTGTTTGCTGGATTTTCCTCGGCTTTTTCTTCTACATCCATTGACTCAGTTGAATTTTTCAGGGCTTCAACTAGGCTAAGGGGTTTCTCTTCTAGCTCAATGTCTGAGGTATCAACTTCAGTATTTGCTCGATTGCTGAGTGTTGTGACTGTGGTTGAGTCTGAAGCTGATTCAGTGGGTTGAGTTCTACCGGTATCAGGGCTAATAATGTTAATAATTACAGATTTAGAACTTTTAACTTCCTGATCTAACTTGACTAAAGGAGAAACTCCCATCAATGCAAATACATCTTGTTCCTCTAGAGTCATTTCCACGCTTCTAATTTCCGGTGGTTCTACCACTGGTTTAACTGGCTCCACTTTAGTGACTTTGGTGGTGCGACTGAGGGAAGTGTTGGACGACTGAGCTGAACCGAAGGAAGATGTGCGTTCTGCCCTTTCATGCCAACCTGATTTGCCCAATGTGGGAGAGGGGATTTCTGATGGTGATTTTTCTAGTTCTTGAACAGAGCGCAGCCGCAGTTCAACTTCAGTATCCGATTCTAATTCTGGTTCGTTGTCAAAATCTACTGTTCGAGGTGTAACTCGATTGATGGCTTCGCCACGCAAACTTTCATCTTTGCCATTAGCTTCATTGATACCAGGTCGATTACGACGCACACGGGTACGACGCTTGCTGTCTCCTGGTTCTTGATAGCTGGGATGATTAATTAAATCTAAGGGACCGATGTCAGGTTCGGCATCGAATACTTCGCCAAAGCTATCATAAGCAAACCGTGGTTCAGCGATGCGATTATTTGGCAGACGTGGTTCTTTGTGAGGTAATGATACTTTAGACTGAGGGCTACTGGTTTTGGATGGAGTGTTGCCCAGGTCAAAACGATCTGGTATTTCTGCCGTTGTTGGTAATCGGGGTTCTGTGTCTCCTGGTAGATGCATCATCAGTCCCAAACCACCGCAGGTTGGACAAGTATGACCAAACAATTCGTAAATATTTTGACCTTGGCGCTTACGGGTAAGTTCTACTAGTCCTAACTCTGTTAGTTGGGCAATCTGAGGACGAGCTTTGTCTGCTTTCAGTGCCTTATTAAAGTGTTCTAGAACTTGCAATTGGTCACGCCGTGATTCCATATCAATGAAATCAACTACAATGACACCGGCAATATTTCGCAGACGTAACTGGCGGGCGATTTCTGTTGCGGCTTCGCAGTTTGTCCACAAAACTGTTTCTCTGGCTGTCGCCGAACGGGTGAAGGAACCAGAGTTGACATCAACTACTGTTAATGCTTCAGTCGGCTCGATGATAATGTAGCCCCCAGAAGGCAAATCTACTCTGGGTTTCAGTGCTTCTTTAATTGCTGCACTGATGCGGAAATATTCTAAGATAGGAGAGCGATCGCGGTGATGGTCAATTAACACACCCTGTGGTGTTTGGCCTCCACTCCAATTCTGCAAGTAATGCTTAACTCGTTTCAAACCAGTGCTAGAGTCCACGACGATGCGATTCACATCAGCACCATACATATCCCTTAACACACGCTGAATAAAATCATCGTCTCGATTCAGTAGCGCCGGCGCACGGGTAGAATGTGCTTCTTGCTGAATAGCTTCCCATTGCTTTTGCAACAGTTCCAAATCTTCAATAATCGCTTCTTCTGGTTTGCCTTCTGCTTCTGTCCGCACCAGCAAGCCCATACCGGCTGGTTTAATCAAAATTGCTAAGGCGCGTAAACGGTTGCGCTCACTTTCACTTTTTATCCGTCGGGATAAATTTACACCCCTACCATAGGGCATTAATACTACATAGCGTCCAGGTGAAGTAATGTTACCTGTGAGCCTTGGACCCTTTGACCCTGTTGGCTCTTTCATCACTTGTACTAACACTTTCTGCTGTGGTGCTAATAGTTCTGTGATGGCTGCTGCGGTGCGCTTGAGTTTTAATGGACCCAAGTCAGTAACATGGATAAAGCCATTACGCTCTGGGTCGCCGATATTGACAAAAGCGGCATCTATTCCAGGTAAAACATTTTCTACTACACCTAAGTAGACATCACCAATTTGGTGATGTCCAGTAGCAACAACGAGTTCTTGTATTTGATCTTCTGAAAAGACGGCAGCAATTTGATGCTGTTCTGCGATGATAATTTGCTTTGGCATTCAATTTCCTCAAAAATTAACAGCAGCAACGAGAAGCTCGGAGGTTTGTGATCAGGACAATGCTGATCGCTTGATGCCCTGGAATCAACTGAGTTTATACTCAAGACTCAGGATATGGCACTCAGTACTTTGTACCTTTCGCCCCTGCGGCTCTCTCAAAGGCGCTGCTGATCATAAAAATTGTGACTTCTTTGCTCAAATTTAATGAGCTATTGACTAAAAATTTGCGTTTACGCACTCTCGATTATTTTCAACTGCCTGCTTATGGTTTATGCAAATAAATCAACCACAGATGGTTGATTTTTGATGCGATACCATTACCACCTAGGGATTAGGCATTCAGCAGTTGTTTAAAAAGCATAGAGAAAGAGTTGCCGACGAGCCTGTTTTTAAGTTACTAGTTCACAAAGTAGCTATAGAAAGAGTGGGTTCTTTAATCTGCCTTACCGTTCGGCTAATCGCTGATGTCGTTCGCCCTTGGCGTTGCGAAGCAAAGCAAAGCCTGATTTGGAATAAAATCTTTAGAAGTCGCACTCTCATATACTTCGACAAGCTCAGTACAAGTCTTCGCTTTCCCTCCAGTGATGACCACCGGGAGTGAACCAGTCCATTTAATGCAGCGCCAGAAAATTCTCTTGATCTGATTCTAACGCAAACTAGGGAATCAATTCCCATGATGATGCTCTACTGTAAGCAGAACTATTAGCAAATTGCCATAAGGCTAAAGCCAAGTTCTGCTATCACGAATTATACCCCTAAAACTAGCCCATTCCGGTGAATGTGCAAGAGTTGAAATTCTCGACCTGTGACCATTTCCAGCATAGACAGGATTTGTTCAGGACGCAATATCACACCATCATGGCGACAACTACCTAAATAACGTAGAACAACTGTAGACTCGGCAACACTGGTGTCACTTTCTACTAATTCTAGTTCAAACAACCGCGAGCGCAGATTTATTAAGGTCTGCTTACCTGACTTAGTTGTTTTCTCCCACCAAAGTTCTTCTTTGGCTTTGATTGTGTCAACCCAGTCTTGCCATTGTGTAGCTGTAACCGCGCTGGGTGTTGCTACTGTAATTAAATAATCTGCCGCCTCCATGACTTGGTTAGCTGCTGGGTCTTTTAAATCTATATTACCAACATCATATATGGGGATGTCTGGGGGTAGTTCTTTCGCCAGTTGTTGCCGGAAGGTTTCAACTTCCACTGTCTGGGTTAACTCAAAATCCACAATTTCCCCACTGCTGGTAGCTCCTAAAGCTAAGGCACTAGCGATCGCAATTCGGGGGCCAGGATGAAATCCACCTGTAAAAGCAATTGGTAAACCGGCTCTACGGATCACCCGATCAAACAGACGCATTAAATCCAAATGACTGACTAAAGCCATTGACCCTTGCTTGCCAAACCAGACACGCACTCTTTGGGTTTTAGTGGTATTCGGGACAAAATTACCAGTAAATTCTGGGATTGCCGGCGGCGGAATCACAATATTATGTCCAAAATCAGTGCCGCAGACACCGCAGTGTGAGCAACCTTCAAAAGAGCAATCAGGGACTATTGCGGCTTCTAAAGCCCGGTTTAAGTCTTCTTGGAGCCATTTTTTATCGATACCGGTGTCAATGTGGTCCCAAGGCAAAGGTTGATTTAAAAAGTCTCCCCTGCTACCGGCTCCTTGCTCCCCTGCTTCTTCCAGCAGACGGTATTTCCCCTCTAAACCAGCTTCGGCTATGGCTGACTCCCAAGCACCAAAAGCTGCATCTAAATTTTCGTACCAGGAATCCATCCCTGCACCCAACTCCCAGGCGCGACGGACAACTTTCCCTAAAGTGCGATCGCCTCTGCCCACAAAGTCTTCCATAGCCGAAATGCGGACATCGGTGAAATTCACCTTCACACCCCTAATTCGGCGGAATTCTTGCCTGAGCAGGTTTTGTTTTCGTTTGAACTCTGTAGTCGAAACTGAATGCCACTGAAAGGGTGTATGGGGCTTGGGTGTAAAGTTAGAAATCGTCAAGTTAAAGTTTAAAGGTTTTCTACCTCTACCCCGACATTCTCGTTGTAGCCAGCTGACTGTTTCGGCAATGCCCACAACATCAGGATCAGTTTCACCGGGTAAGCCAATCATGAAATATAACTTAATCTTATCCCAACCTTGTTCCCAGGCAGTTTTGACACCTCTTAGTAATTCTTCATTCGTTAAACCTTTATTTACAATGTCCCGCATTCTTTGGGTACCGGCTTCTGGGGCAAAAGTCAATCCACCTTGCCTTGTACCACCGAGAATGTTGGCAATATTTTCGTCAAATCTATCTACCCGTTGACTAGGAAGAGTCAGGGAAATATTGTCGTTTTTTAAGCGATTTTTGATTTCCATCCCTACAGCTGGTAAGGATAAATAATCAGAACAACTCAGGGATAACAGGGAAAACTCGTTGTAACCAGTCGCCCGCATTCCTGATTCAATGGCTGTGATTACTTGATCTGGTTCCACATCCCTAGCTGGACGAGTGAGCATTCCTGGTTGACAAAAGCGACAACCACGAGTACAACCCCGGCGAATTTCCAGTGTCAGGCGGTCATGTACTGTTTCTACGTAAGGAACTAACCCAATAGAATAAGCGGGAATTGGGGTTGCTACCCGGCGCAGAACCCGTTTTGGTACGTCTGTGCGGGAAGGATAAACTGAACCATCGGCCGCCATATCGTAAAACTGAGGGACGTATACGCCTGGTATCTGTGCCAAATCCAGGAGCAAATTCTCCCGACTCAATTTTTCTTGTTTGCCTTCTGATAAGACTAAACCAACTTCTGGGAGTAATTCTTCCCCATCTCCGAGGGCGAAAAAGTCAAAGAAATCGGCATAAGGTTCGGGGTTTGATGTTGCTGTCTGTCCCCCAGCAAAAATTAACGGGTAGTTACCCTTGGCTCTTTCTTGCCATGTTAGGGGAATTCCCGCTAAGTCTAACATTTCCAGGATATTAGTTGCTCCCAGTTCGTAACTGAGGCTAAAACCCAAAATGTCAAATTCTCGGAGCGATCGCTTTGATTCTACGGCAAACAAGGGTGTATTGGTACTCCGGAGTTTAGCCGCCAGATCAGCACCTGGTAGATAAGAGCGATCGCATAATTGCTGAGGCTGGGCATTCAAAATGTTATAGAGAATGATATGCCCTAAGTTGGACGATCCGACTTCATATACTTCTGGGTAGGTTAACGCCCAACGTATTGTTGCCGTATCCCAAGGTTTATGTACCGCCAAGTGTTCGTTACCCAAGTAACGCGCTGGCTTTAAAATATCCGGTGTGATTAATTTTTCAACTGCAACAGCCACTATGCTATCTTCTAGCTACCTTAATTACAGCTTTTGAACCTCGCATGACTAGAAGTCACGCGATTCCTGCTTCAACGACCTCCGCCTGAAGTAATCCAGGACTTACAAGTTCTCCACAAGCGTTTAGAGCATCCGGCGCACCTACGGCGGCTATATCGAATAATTTTACCATAATACGCAACCATATACTATTCTAAACATATAAATATGGAGCGCCTAAGTCATGACTAGAATTCACGAGTGTGCGGCTTGCAGAAATCAAATCTAACTTAGCATTGATTGAGGATTGTGAACTACTCACACTTGCCTGCAGCTGGAGTCTGAGCTTCCCAATTCATCGGTAACAGCCTCAAAAACTCCATAGTTTTTTTGGTCTTACATTTCCTCTCTGGGCAGGAGTCCTTCCAAGACCCAAATATTTCTCTTGCAACACTTACCTATACAGCTTGATTTTCGCTTACGGCATTCGTCGTCAAGACTTTCAATATCTTACCATTAAGTAGAGTTTATCGCTGCAACTTACAACTCCTTTACACAAATTTACTTTTCGACTGTTAATACACATTATTATGTGCTACGTAGGAACTTGAATTTTTAGACACTTCAGGACTCTTTGCATATTGACATCCCAATCTGATGGGAGGTATTAAATTTTTCCGCCTATATTTCTTTGAACATAAACTGTTATTTCTAATTTTGGTCAAACTCTTCCGGTGTCTTTGCTAAATCTTTATGACTTACATGGGTCTGTTTAAAGATTGTCATAAATACAGGATGAAATGTATTCATATATACTTTTTTTCCAACCCAGTTCCAAAACAATCTACATAGACAGTCATAGAGTAGAGACACTTACAGTAACTTTGCGAAATTAGCTTATCTAGTCGATAATTCAGCTAATTTAGCTCAGTAGCAGATGTAGATTTCAAGACTTTATTTTCATACTGGCTAGGGGTGCATATCAGAGTTAAACACAAATTATTTATCCAAGTCTTTAGTGATATAGATCACACAAGCCTGCGAAGTTAAATCACATTTGATCCGAAGGCTTATCTTGGATAATTGTTATCACATATAGTTGGTTTATTAATTATGAGAACTAAGCACGTTATTCGTCAATTGGTAGAAAAAGCGCTTGACATTAAAAAATTAACCCCCGAAATCGAAAATGAAATCAATTCGGAACTGACTCAATTGGGTCACATTTCTGATGTTGATTATGAAGCTTTAGAGTTATTAATGGCAGAAATGGATGCTGGTCGAATTAAGTTAGTACCTAGTTGGGGATATTAATCCTGACCAGCAAAGTGCTGAATATCAGACGAGTTGCTTCATAACTCTCAGCAATCAACACTGTCCCAACTTATGTAACTTCGGATATAAACCTAATTTTGAGCATAAATAGCAAAATTAAGCCTTAAGTATAGACTAACAGCAGCCCTGATATAGCCACAATATGATTGCTGGGGCTTTTCTGTGAACTTTAGTATTTATCACCCCAGCGTGGCTTAAACTGTGCTAGAGAGCTTTAACCTCGCAATTACTTGACAAATATGGCATTATGGTTATCCAGGCAATAGCTTTTTCCGAATAACCCTATGCTTGTGAACGATCTCCCCACTCAGCACTCAGCACGGGCTAAACGCCCCGCTACCGCTAACAGCACTCAGCACTTTTCATCCGCTTGCCAAAATTGGTGAATAAATTGATTAAATTGCAGTTTAGCCCCGGAATCAGGTTCGGTTTTTGGTTCTTTTGCCAAAACTTGGCTCAAGTGGGTAATTACTTCTGTATCTAAAGCTAGTCGAAATAAATTTACAGGCCAAAGCAAATCAGACGCATCTCGCATATCAGTAACCAGTGGTGATTCTTCGGTAAAGCTGAGTAGCAGCAAGGGACGTACCCAGCACAACTGACGAGAAACCACTACTTGAATGACTTCTGCAAACAGATGCCTGTCAATATGGTCTAAAGACACAATTTGTCCTGGTTTAAAGTCTAAGCTCATGTTCGCGCAGTTGAGACAGTGGCAAGCAAAGATTTTTGCAGGTTCTTTTATTTTAAAACCTAAAATGCGCTACCTTTACACAAAAATACTTTAAAATTGGATAATTACTATTACGCCTGTAAGGTATTGGAACTTTTACACGAAACTGCTTCAGCAAAAAAGCATTCCGCCGCCATCAGGTTTGTATGGGAATGTTATAGCATTAAGTAAATAACTGTTAAGTAAATGCTAAACAGTTATTCGGTTGTAGTAAATTTTCGCAGAAAGAGCAAAGAGCCGTGTCAGTCGAAACTATTGAAAAGCCTTCCACGTCCCGCAAGCTCGCGCCTCGGTATCGCGTTTTGCTCCATAATGACGACTATAATTCTATGGAGCATGTGGTGCAGTCACTATTAACCACAGTGTCGAGCCTTACCCAGCCCCAAGCTGTAAGTATTATGATGGAAGCCCACACTAATGGTCTGGCTTTAGTCATTACTTGCGCTCAAGAACACGCTGAGTTTTATTGCGAAACGTTAAAAGGTCATGGTCTAAGTAGCACAATTGAACCTGAAGAATAAATATACATATTGTAAGGAAGATCAGACAAAGATATTGCCTCTAACTTGTGACGTTGATTTTGTCCTCTTCCTCAATTCCGCATGAAAATAAACCTCATTCGTTTAGCCCAACGCCCTGTTCCCATCAGGCTGGGTTATTTTGTTGCAGCTTTATTACTGCTATGGCTACCCTTTGCTATACCGATTTACTTATTAGTTAGTGATTCTAACTTAGTAAGTATCTTGACAATGGTGGTGTTATATGTTGAATTTATTTTTCTCTTGAAGCTATGGGGGAAAAATGTCTATCAGCAACCCCAGATCCTCAAGCAATATGGTTGGGAAACCACGCAGATAAACGCTGTGGATTTGCTGAGTGGTCTAGCAACTGGGATAATTAGCATTCTTGTAGTATTCGGGCTACAAGGTTTCTTTGGTTGGCTGGTGTGGCAACCACCGCAGGTTTTCTTGCTGAGAATAATTATCGAGGGTTTACTTGTCTCTTTGGGTATCGGGTTTGCTGAAGAATTGTTATTTCGAGGTTGGTTACTGGATGAGTTGGAACGGGATTATAGTCTAGGTGTGGCACTTTGGATAAATGCTGTGGCCTTTGCGGTCTTGCACTTTATTAAGCCTTTAGAGGCAATTATTCACACACTGCCACAATTTCCAGCTTTAGTATTGCTGGGGTTAACGCAGGTATGGGGAAAGCGCTGGCGTAGGGGACGCTTGGGTTTACCAATTGGTTTGCATGGTGGTTTAGTTTGGGGCTATTACATCATTAATGTTGGGGGATTAATTGAATATTCTGGTCAAGTTCCTGATTGGATAACTGGTGTAAATCAGAATCCTCTACAAGGAGTTATGGGAGTGGTGTTTATGGGTATATTGGCTTTTTGGATGCGGTGGCGAGCAAATACCAAATCTCAAACTGTATAAATTTGATAGATTCCCGAACTCATCTTATTTTACATTTTACGGCGACGGTTAATGCTGCTATTAATATAGGGCGGAAGGTAGAAAAACCCCTGTCGGTTCGTTATACAGTCCGAGGCTCATCAACGTTGCGGTCTGGGTGACACGCAAGCCATGATTCAAACACCAACGGAACAGGTCGGCGTTACGCATCGGAAGATAGAAGCCAAACTCAGCGGATGCTGGAGCCGCCCCGATCAGCGCCTTTAAGTCCTCATTGTTCTCGCCAACAGCGTGACCGAAGAAGCCAATTTCTGTGGCGTAGCCCGATACGCGCCCATCACACTCGACCAGCATTGCCGTACCCCGCCCGACAGATCCCTTTAGTTCGCCCGCCCGGTCATGACCATGAATGCGATAGCAGAGGTGGTTACACGCAGCAAGGTCTGCTTCAGTCGCCGGACGAACGGTGCGGCCCGGTATCTTCAAGCCGAGGGGTTGTCCTCGCAGGTCTACCAGTGACTCGCGCACGTCGAAGCCAAGTTTTGTATACAGGGCAAGAGAACAGCTGTTATGCGCGGCCTGAACGAGCCGCACACCGGCGTACCGATTTTCGTGCGCCCGCTGTAAAATATGTTCCATTAGGCGGCGACCAACCGACCTGTTTTGCGCGCCGGGGTCTACTGTAGTGGGGCCGATGCCGGCGATAGTGCCGCCTTCCCACAAACAGTTGCTGCCGATGACGCGCCCATCCTCAGCCTCAGCCACGACCGAATAAACCGTTGGGTCTGTCAACAGTTCGGTCAACATATCCGCCCCAAACTCCGCAGAAGGAAAGTCGGGTATGAAGCCGTGCTGTTCCGCAACAACACGTAACCCTTCATACAAAATGGTGCCACAGGGGAGTGCGTCGTCGGGCTGTCCCGCACGCAGCATCACCGAAGATATTTGTTTAAATACTTTGTCCATGATGAAAAACCTTTCCAGTGTTCCGTTAGCAACTTGTTTAAAATACTGAAATTTAAAGGTTTTTGTCTTGTCAATTCTTGCGGAATATAACCATCTACTTTCTGAAACAATAGGGATTGAAGCATTGCCTCTGTCTATGAATCTGCGAGAAGAATCTTTATTTCATCCCCCAGAGGATAAAATTCCCCTTGATCAGCCTCCACTAGAAGTGCGATCGCAATGGGGACGCTGGATAGAAACACCGGAGATGATGGTAGCAATAATTCCGGCAGGAAAGTTAGAAGTCAATATTCGCTCACCACTTAACCTTGTGGTGACGAGTTTTGGTGTCAGCAGTGGAATTGCGGCTTTTAATACGGATCGGCTACAACCTTACCAAGCGCTACCAGGAGGTTTTGATATTGTGCCTCAAGGAAGTACCTATAGTTCTGTAGAGGATGCTTCTTGTTCTGTGGTCTTTGGATATTCCCCATCTTTTCTATCCCGCATAGTCACAGTAGAAGCAGAAGGACAGATGATTGAGTTACAACCTGGCCAAATTCCCAAAACCTATTGGGGTTTGAATGTAGCGATCGCTATGCAAGAATTCTTTGATAATGGACAAGTAGGGGGTGTATTTTATTTAGAATCGGTGGCAACTGCGGTGCTGGGACAAATAATTTACCGACGTTCAAATTTATCGGGACAGCTAAAACGTCCCCCAGAGTATTTAGACCCAAATATATTAAAGTCTGCTATTGAATATATTAGAGCGCATCTTCCACAGGCACTTAGCCTAAATCACATAGCCGCCAAGGTAGGATTCAGCCCTTACCATTTTGCCAGAGCATTCAAAGCTACAACTGGATTATCGCCTTATCAATATGTCCTCCGGTGTCGATTGAAACTTGCCCAACAACTCTTACAAAATCAAAGTAAATCCCTGGTAGAAGTAGCGGTAGAAACGGGATTTGGCAACCAGAGTCACATGACATCTGTGTTTCGACGAATGCTAAATACAACCCCCAAGCGTTATCGGCAAGAAATTAGTGGGATTTTAGACCTACATGATCAAGGTTATTCTCATAACTAAGACATTTTAACTACTGTACCGACCAAGCAAGCTTTATCTAAATTTACCCCGCTTAAATTTGCTCCTTCTAACTCTGCACAGAGTAGATTTGCGCCTGTGAAGTTCGCCCCCGCTAAATTTGTCCTGCGTAAATCCGCTTCTTCTAAATTGGCTTCACTTAATAAAGCCCCTTGTAAATCAGCGCCACTCAAGTCAGCACCTTTGAGGTTTGCCCCTGTGAGGTTTGCACCGCGCAAGTCAGCACTGCGTAAGTCAACGCCTTGTAAGTTGACGTTCATCAAGTTTGCACCACTCAAGAAAGCGCCAGCCAAAGAGACATCGCTGAGTTTAGCCCCCATCAAGTTAGCGCCGCGCAAATTACTACCGCGCAAGTCAGCACTTGTTAAGTCTGCTTGCATTAAGTTCGCGCCCATCAGGTTCGCGCGCAAGTCAGTTTTTTGGAGGTTTGCACCCATCAAGTTCGCTCCCTCGAAATGCGCGCCTTCGAGTTTGGAACCCTTGAAATTAGTCCCAACAAGGGTAGCGCCTGCAAGATTGATGCGGCTTAAATCGAGCTGAGAGAGTTCCTCATCTTCTAAATTTGCACCTGGGAGTTGTTTGAGTTGTCCTGATTTAATGGCTTCAATATTCATTTAAAGTAATTACTAATCTCCTCACTTGTCTTGCTGTAGCTATCCCATTGAGAGTCAAGTAGCCATACGCCGGTGCTGACTTTAGGTGATATCAGAGGTAAGTCTAGCCCTTGCTGTAAACCCATAACTAATAAACTTAGAGCATCTACAAGTTTAGGGTCAAAGCGGGTTGACTGTTGTTGTCTGCATTCGTCTAAAGCTTGAGCAAATATTTCGGCGCGAGTTTTTTGGGATGATTTGATGTTGTTGACTCGCCATTGGAAATCCGCAACTAAGGCCAAAATTCTCGATTCTAAGGGAATTTCATCCCCAGCTAAACTTGCTGGTTCTCCTGTACCGTTCCACCATTCGCTTTGGTGGGTGATAATTTGGGCAATTGCCCGCAGTCTGGGCATGGTTCGTAATACTTGCGCTCCTGGTACTAGAGGACAAGTTAAGGGACAACTGGGGGCTTGTTCCTGGTAGCGAGTGGATGTACCGGGAGTCAGGACGCTTTCGGCTTTTTGGAGTGGGTCTATACGATGTAAAAAACCTGCTAGTCGCAATCGCTTAATCTGCCATGCAGGTAGTTCTAAAAGCTGCCCCATGATCTCAGAAAGTGCTACTACTTCCGTCGCCGCCATTGGATTATTGACATCTGCCATATCCATTAATTGCGCCATTCGCAAGAATGCCTGGATTTCGTTAGAAACCAAGTTGCGGTCTAATGCTTGTTGACGCAGGGCTGTGGGGATGGATAAATTATCCTGTCCTGTCTGGAGATAATCGACGACGCGAGAAACAACTGCACTGAAATGTTCCGGTGTTGCTAGGCTTGACTTTATAGCATCTTTATGATGTGTAAGTTTTTGTGCTAGTTCTGGATTGTATTTTTGGATGTGCGCGATCGCTAATTTTGCTGTTTCTTGCACTAAGTCTGGTTCAAATGTCCATAAGCCATAGAATTTACGCTCTACATCTGACGCGGGGATTCCACCTGCACCATAATCGGCTTCTGATAACTCTTGACAAAGTACCATTGCTGTGTATTCTGGCGATAAGATAATTAAGTGCCACTCTTGCGCCACTGGGTCAGCTAAATCTAACGGCACTAAATCCACGTTAGGCAGTTGGCTGGTGGGATGTTCAGCAAAACTAGCATCCGATGCTGCCATAATCACAATTTCGCGGCTACACTTAGCGATATCTGCATATCTTTCGGCTTCTTGCAGATACCATTTACCCTGTTGAAAGGCTGTAATGACTAAGGGTGTACTATCTTCGGTTAAAATATGGTCTTCTAAAGCATGGCACAGAGAGACTAAAGTATTTTTGTAATAAACCCCAAATCGGATTGGTCTAGTAGTATTACGGTGTGCTGTTTCCAGTTTTTGTAGTATTGATCCTTCTAACATAGGCTTTAATAATTTGTAATATTTCCTATGGCTAACGCCACGCTGCGCTATCGGAAACGCTGCGCGAACGTAATTCGTAAATTGTTAAGGATTAGAGACTAGAGGAGAAGAGGGATACAGGAGATGATTGTGACTAGCCCAAAAATTTCCCCCTGCTCCCTGCTCTCCTGCTTCTTATCCCCAGTCCCTGAATACTATGATATGCCAGCCAACTGTTTATCTTTCTTTTCCATAGGTGCAGAAAGTGCTTCTTCCAAATCGGCACAACCCAATTTTTCTTCTAAGATTTTCATAACTTCGCGTCCAAAGTCATTGGGATTTTGTTGCCAAGCTTGCAAGCAAACTTCCCCAAAGAAGGAACCAAGAGGTTCAGGATTCCAGAGGAGTTTTTTAGCTGTCCACGGCATTAAGCTCATGGGGTCATACCCTGGTTTAAGGATACCTTCTTTAAAGGCATATTCTTCTAAATGGGTATGGGGTTGCAGTCCAATAAAGAAGATGGCAGGTTCAACTTTGTCAGCCCCAAAAATCTTTTCTAGTTCGCGGTGGTAGGCGATGGTTTGGCGAATGGTTTCGGGACGTTCGTCAATAACGTTAAAGGAGTAGTTAACGGAAACCACATCGTTAAAACCAGCAGCTTTTAAGTCACGGCAATTTTGCAAGACGGTTCGTAAGTTGTAACCCATCCGCATTTTCCGCACGAGTTCCTGAGAACCACTGGTAATGCCGATTTCAAAGTAGTTCATCCCGGTTTTAGCCATCAAATCACACAACTCTGGTGTTAAGTTGTCGGCTCTGATGTATGCTGCCCAATGAATATCTGTCATGCCAGAATCGACGATTTTCTGTAAGAGTTCTACCGCATCGTCCATAAATTTACGGGCGGGGATGAATTGAGCATCAGTAAACCAGAAATTGCGAATGCCGCGATCGTATAATTGACGAATCTCGGCAACTACTTCGTCGGCTGGGTTGATGCGGACTTGCTTGCCTTCGACGACGGTGTAAACGCAATAACAACAATTATGGGGACAACCGCGCTTGGTTTGTACGCCTATATAAAAGTCTTGTTCTTGCAGGTAAAAGTTGAATTCCGGCCAGATGCTTTCTATATAATTGTAGTTACAGGCGGTTTTTTCTAGGGGGGTGGGTTGTTCATGAATCATTCGTTGCCGTGGTTGAGTTTCTCCCACTACATAGCAACGTTCATCTTGAATTTCTTTACCACTTAGCAGTTTTTCTAGGAGTGTTTCGCCTTCACCCACAGAAATAATTGTTCCTTGGGGTAAAGTTTTACCCAATTGTTCATAAAATACGCTGACTGCACCACCACCTAAAATGGCACGGGCATCAGCATGATATTTTTGGGCGCGTCGTAAACCGCGTTTGACTAATCCCTGGTTGCGCCACAATTCTACATAGTAAGCGATAAAAATCCGCAACCCGCCGAATGCGCCACGTAACTTAATCAGGGGATTTTTGGCGTAATAAAATTCAAAGGCGTTTTGTAGTGGGTTCCCACCACGTCCACCCACAGGGGCATAGATTTGAATATCACGCCAAGAAAATACTAGGAGTGTCGGTTTAAATTCATCGATACAGGTATCTAGGGCGGAGGCGTAGTCTAAAGGTGGTACTGTTCCCAAATCAAATATACGCTGTGCTATGCCGGGAAATTGCTTGTGGACGTGATCGGAAAGGTATACTACCCCAATGGGAAAGATGGGGTTACACGGAAGGCGAACGTAGAGGATGCGATTTTCCATCATGGATTGTTGAATTTCCATCTTGCAGTTCTTAATGAAATATATAGAGAGATATGCGGTTTAAAACTGTTTGTTTGTTTTAGTGTGCTGTGTTTTTCACAATTATGATTGGCATTTCAGCCAATGGCTGGATTAAGTTAGCCTGTGTTAACAATTGTGGGAATAGTTGAATTTGTTCGGCATTAGACGAAATAGATAAATTTTATGAGGAGAATTGTCATATATCTTTACCATAACATTGAGTTTGACTATTAAGCTATTCACTCTGCCTGTAAGTCTCAGGATAGATGAAATCAACAAACCTGACTTTACAGTTGAGGAGGTATCAGGGTATAACTGCCAGAGTTCTGCTAATGGGAGTAATATGTGATGCTTTTATTCTGCAAAAAAATCTCAAATCCCTCTAGCGTAGTATATTATTTTCCCTGTTATCCGCTTTTTGGTGAAAATTTCATAACTTGAACATATAGTTAATATATATTTAGATAGATATAGCGTAGAAAATTTCAGTTGGTAGTCGGAGTTACAGCATCTGGGGATCAGGCGATGTTAGTTTAGCTGGTGTAATGTAAAATTGTGGCGTAAAGCTCCTCCGCAGTTATGGCTCAAATATTAGATCCTCTACCACCTGAGCAATCCGGGAATCTCCTTTGTTGTTACGTTAATGCTACGAGCAAAATTCAGATAGCTCGCATCTGCAATATTTCCAACTGGTATTTTGAAAGAGTTGTTTTTCCAGGACAGCGCCTGGTGTTTGAAGCTCCAGTAGAAGCGCAAATGGAGATTCATACGGGAATGATGGCCAGTGCGATTTTGTCTGATACAATTGCGTGCGATCGCCTTGCTATTCACGAGCCTAGCAGTAGTGAGTTTCATACAGACTCAATTGGCATCGATACTATCAGTACAAAACCAATGGTGCAGTCAATTAATACAAAAATTGAAAATACAACAAAACCCTTAAAAATTGCAGGCTGATAATCCGTTGATAAAAAAACAATTTTATATAATTTTAGGGTTGCGAAATTCAGCAACCCTTTTTATTTAGTCATTGCTCATGGGTTACAGCGCTTCCGTTCCGGTTTACAATCAATGTTATGAATTTGCCTTCTTTTATTTGGTTGTGGAAAGCAGCCGCCTGGTCAATGGGGTTGTCTCTGTTGGCTTATTTACTGCTAGCACTTACGGGTATTTGGATGTTTCGGGCGAGAACTGCGCCGGATTTCCCTAGTTTTCCGTGGTTTATGGGCGGACGTAGAACGGTGCGATCGCTCCACTATATAATTGGCATCACTATGGTGACTTTAGTGTTGCTACTACTGGCTATTGGCATTGTTGGCACTTTAGGTCACTTTGGTTCCTTGGGACACTCATCGCACTTGATTGCTGGATTAATCGTAGTCATGCTGGTTTTGCTGTCTGCTTTCAGCGCTACACAAATTAGTCCTCGGCGTTCTTGGGCTAGACCTTTACATATTGGTGTAAATATAATTCTCTTTGGGGGTTTTACTTGGGTATCCCTGACTGGTTGGATTGTGGTTCAAAAGTATCTCCCTTAAATCATCCAATTTGAGATTTTAGTTTGACCCACAGATAAATCTGGAGACATAAATGGATCTTGTTGTGATTTATGTAATTTCTTATACAAGTAAATAAATATACGAACTAAGAAAATTTTATTTTTGTGATTATTTTAACTTTTGTCTGGAATTGCTCGTATCTTCGCTGTATTTATAGTTGTAGTTAATTTGCAAATGAAGGCTGATTTATGTCTAACCAACAATACAATTCCAACCAACAATCCAACAAAAAAATCAACGAAACAGCTAAAAATGACCAAAAAAGACCTGCTAACAATGGCAAACCTGAAAAAACAGGCCACTAAGTGCCATTAATTAGGTCAATAAAGAGGATGTTTGTAAAGTATCAATTCACATTGACCTCGGCTACCGTCAGTCGTGGCTATACAGATAGGACGCTACGCGTATTACTAAAAAGGAGACCACCTGCGTGGATGAAAACCCTGAGTTTTTGAGGTTTTTTCTCGCAGGCGGTGAGTGCAGGGCTTTGGGAACTTGAGCAATTCCCCAGCAACTAGCAAACCTAAAGGAAGTTAGTTTGGATCGTAGCGAATGGCATTCGCCTAAAACTGTCAAAACACCCTCTAAAACTTACGCAGGAACCCTGTGAAAGTTCATTCCTCTAGATATGTGAGTCGTCTATGGTTTGTTCTTTCATCATCTTGCGTAAGTTTTAGTATCTCACATTTTACGACTGAATTACTAAACATCTGATTGACCGCTTGCAATCACAAGTATTTATAATGTATTGTTATATATGTTACTTTTGGCAAAAAAATCATTGCAGTAGAGGCATAAATCTACTGAGATTAGATAATTAATTCCAAAATGTTAATTGATACAACCACAAACCTAGCTTTTTGTGATATCAATGTATACTAGTGAGTCAATCAAGTACTCTACCAGAGCAGAAATCGGGCAAACAAGTCGTGTTCTGATTGTAGAAGATGAAGAATTAATCCAAGAAATGCTAGCTGTAGCATTGGAAGAAGAAGGTTTTGGTGTCATAACTGCCCCTGATGGGCGGTCGGCTGTGGAATATCTCAAAAATTGTGAACCCAACTCAGGGGAACCTCCTTTTGACTTAATAATTCTTGATTTGATGCTACCTCATATTAATGGGCTAGATATCTGCCGCTTGTTGCGTCATCAAGGAAACCCAGTCCCAATTTTGATCCTCAGTGCTAAAGGTAGTGAAACTGACCGAGTTTTGGGTTTAGAAGTAGGTGCAGATGATTATCTGACCAAACCTTTTAGTATGAGGGAGTTAGTAGCTCGGTGTCGCGCTCTACTCCGTCGCCAACGCTTGTGTAGTTTGCCACAACTACAAGTATTGAAACACAAGAATATTACTTTAAATCCTCAAGAATGCCGTGTGCTGGTTCGGGATCAAGAGGTGAACTTGTCTCCCAAAGAGTTTCGATTGCTAGAACTGTTTATGAGTTATGCTCGTCGGGTCTGGTCTCGCGAACAGTTACTAGATCAGGTTTGGGGACCAGAATTTGTTGGTGACAGTAAAACTGTAGATGTTCATATCCGTTGGTTACGCGAAAAACTAGAAGAAGATCCTAGCCATCCCGAACACATTGTCACTGTCAGAGGGTTTGGTTATCGCTTTGGATAAAAATAGTTGTTAGTTTTGATTAATCACCAAGCAACTAGCAATTCACATTTTAATGCTCTTACTAGGATTTTTTCTGGGTTTAGCGGTAGGTATTGGGATTTGGATTTGGCAACAAGTTCAATTAAAACGCTATTTGGGGCGAATACTGCAACCTTTAAACTCTGGCGCTGACAAGCTAACGTTACCGCTAATACCTCGTTTGCAGAGGGAAATAGCCAAAGTGAAGCAGCAACGAGACAATTTGCAGCAGTCACTACAAACCTACCAAGACTTGCTAGATTTTGCCCCATTAGGATATTTGCAGGTAGATGAAGAAAATCAATTGCTGTGGTGTAATCAGCAAGCGCAAGATATATTGTATCTGCAAACATGGCAGGCAGGACAAGTGCGCTTATTGCTGGAGTTGGTGCGGTCTTATGAACTTGATCATTTAATTGAACAAACTCGTGACTGGCAGAAACCACAGACAAAAGAGTGGGTATTTCATCCATCTTGTGATGATGCAGCACAGATGCCAACCGTAAAATCACTGCTTTTGCGAGCATCCAGTTTACCTTTACCTAACGGACAAGTAGGGGTTTTCTTAGAAAATCGTCAACCTCTGCTGGACATGAATCAACAACGCGATCGCTCTTTTTCTGATCTAGCCCACGAACTGAGAACGCCATTGACTTCGATTCGTTTGGTGGTGGAAACCTTACAAAATCGTTTAGATCCGCCCTTAGATCGTTGGGTGAATCGGCTGATGCAGGAAGTTGATCGGCTAATTAACTTGGTGCAAAGCTGGTTAGAACTGACCCAAATGGAAGCTAATCCAACGATGCAATTGCATCTAGAAGTGTTGGAAGTGCGATCGCTGATTGCATCTGTTTGGGAAACATTAGAACCATTAACGCAAAAGCAACATCTGTGTCTTGATTATTCTGGGCCAGAAAATCTGTGGATTAAAGTAGATCCTGCCCGCATTTATCAAGTTTTTCTGAATTTGCTGGATAACAGTATTAAATACAGTCCTCCTCATACCAGCATTCAAGTCCAGGTAAAAATCCTATCTGGACAAGATACTGATAGTCGTGATGGGCTACGCCCTGCCAATATTTTAGAAATAAATCTTATTGATTCAGGACTAGGTTTTTCTGAAGCTGATTTGCCATATATTTTTGAGCGCTTTTACCGGGGAGATAAAGCGCGGACTCATTCCTCATTACCAGAAAATAAATCTCTAGGGACGATTGTGGGTAATGGTTTAGGTTTGGCGATCGTCCGGCAAATTATTGTCGCCCACGGCGGTTCGATCAAAGCTATGAACGATCCAAAAACTGGTGGGGCTTGGATGCAACTCCAACTTCCTGAAGTTATGGCAAACTCCCGAAGCCAAGACTATAGTTAAGAATATCTTCACCTTTGAGACTATAAGTGTGGAAGCTGCCTTGTATGATCACAATCCTAACCCTAAAAATCCCCAGTTGGCGCGTGCCATTAGACGCTTAGAACGGGACGTATTACGCATGGGCGCTTTGGTAGAACAATCCTTTCGCCTCTGCCACCAAGCACTGTTTGCCCGTGATTTAACCGCAGCTGAGGAACTTCCCAGATTAGAAAAAAAAATTGATCGCTTTTATAGACAGATAGAATCAGATTGCACAGCAATCATGACTCTCCAAGCACCTACGGCTCAAGATTTGCGCTGTTTGAGTGCTTTTATGCAGTTAGTACGAGATTTAGAACGCATTGGCGATTATGCGGAGGATTTAGCAAATATTGCCGTTAAAATTTTTCCTTATCCGCCGCATACATCTTTACCAGAGATTGAAAATATGTCTCACCATGCACAAGCAATGTTAGCAACTAGCTTAAAGGCTTTAGCTGATTTGGATGAGGTTGGTGGACGAGGTTTAAAGCACCTAGATGATGCTGTAGACAATGCTTATGATCGCGTTTATCAGACTTTAGCCCAGCAAAGGGATGTACCTGGGGTGGTTGAGCCAATTTTGCTGTTAGCGCTGGCTATTCGTTGTCTGGAACGGATGGCGGATCATGCTACTAATATCGGTCAGAGAGTAGCATACATCGTCACTGGACAACGTTTTTAAATAGTTGGGTCTAGTTGGGTCTACCTACTTGGTAAGTGACAACAATTAAAACTTTGTTAACTAACATACTTTTTACCAAACGATTACCTTTTCTTAAACTTGCTCAGTTAGAGTACCTACAGACAATATAAAAGCTGTTCTTTATCTCACCAGCTAATAAATTGAATGTAATTAAACAATATAGCAGTTATCGGTTGAATGAGATACAAGAACCCCAACCCCAACCCCCTCTGGTGCAAGCGAGGAGGGGGAAATGATCTCTTTGGAAATATTACAAGCATAAAAGCTAAATTTTTAGTCAAAGTTTATAAAGTATTAAATTAAACATCCGCCGCATTTATTTTTTGAATGCGAAACGGTTTTTTGTCTAAATAATTTTAATTATGTAAGTATATTTCCTAAAAAGCTGAAAGCCTTGATGTAGGGGCGGGTTTATTCAAATTATTCTTGGTAATTCAACATATCTATAAACCCGCCCCTACTTGTTTTCTACTCAGCACTTTGCCTTAATAGACAAATTTAAGTTTTGCACTCTTACAAGTACTTGCATGATGTATTCCACAAGTCTCACTCCTAATTTATCTCATGTATCCAATGAATCTAAAACCGATGGAGATTTACCACAAAGGTTATTTACTCGCAGAGAGTTAATTCCGCCGGATAAAGATGTTCTGTGGCGCATTGATCGTGGAGCAGTTCGGACATTAACCTGGAGCGAAGACGGAATATTTATTACCCTAGGTTACTGGGGTGCTGGTGATTTGATTGGCTATTCTTTATCAAAAGTTCAACCCTACCAAATTGAATGTTTAACAAGCGTAGAAGTCAGCATCATACCGCAGCAACTTTGGTACAAAGACATTGATGCTTTTTTATCCCATATTAAACACTCAGAAGAGCTTCTAAGCATTGTACATACCAAACCCATGTCTTTACGTTTGGGGAAATTTTTGCTGTGGTTAAGCGAAAAGTTTGGACGTGATGTAGAACAGGGTAAATTAATTGACCTCAATATTACTCATCAAGAAATATCAGAAGTGTTGAATACTACGCGTGTTACAGTGACGCGGTTGCTACAGCAATTTGAAGAGCAAGGAGACTTGTTACGCTATAAGCGTCGAATTATTCTTCTTTCAGCAAATAAACAAATGAAAACCATAGTATAAAAAAATGATAATTTACTTGTGCTAATGAACAAAAGTTTGCTATCTTCATTACTGAAGGTTTAAGTAAATCGCGATGGAAAAGCTGTAAGTTTTTTCAGGATTTAAATTATTGGGTGTGAGTGAAATTAAAAAGATGACAAAACTACTTTGGAATGCTCTAAAGGTTAGCCCAGCGATCGCTGCTACATTATTTGCTGCTGGTAGTGCTTTAGCTGTTGAAGTCAACGAACAAGTAACAACCGTTGCTCAGTTATCCCAAGAGGCTAACAGCATCGGTCAAGTAACATCTGTTTCTCAGTTCTCGGATGTACAGCCTACAGACTGGGCGTTTCAAGCTTTGCAATCTCTAGTTGAGCGTTACGGTTGTATCGCAGGTTATCCCAACGCTACATACCGTGGTAATCGTGCGCTGACTCGTTACGAATTTGCAGCTGGTTTGAACGCTTGTTTAGACAGAGTTAATGAACTGATTGCGACAGCAACCGCCGATGTAGTTACTAGACAAGATTTAGCTACATTACAGCGCTTGCAAGAAGAATTTTCGGCTGAATTGGCAACCCTGCGTGGTCGTGTAGATTCCTTAGAAGCTCGGACTGCTGAGTTAGAAGCGAATCAATTTTCTACCACCACCAAGTTAAAGGGTGAAGCTATTTTTGGCTTGTCTCAGGCATTTGGGGATACAAGAGTTGGTGGTGCTGACTTGGAGAGCAACACCACATTCTCTAATCGGGTGCGTTTAACCCTGAATACTAGCTTCACTGGTAGAGACAAACTGGAAACTCGATTGAATTCTGGTAACTTTGTCAGTAATGATGACGTAACTGGTACTAGAATGACCCGTCTTGGTTTTGACACTGGTACAGGCGATGACGACAACAACCTTGAAATCGATAAAGTTAACTATGCTTTCAACTTCAGTGACTCTATCCGCGTCAAGATTGATGCCACTGGTGCTGAGTTAAACGACAACGTTAATAATTTCCACCCCGACTTTGCCAGTTCTGGTGGAGGTGCGCTTTCTCGTTATGGACGTTTTAGCCCCATCTATCGCCAAGGTGCCGGCGGTGCAGGTTTAACTGTGGAATTAAATCCCAGCGGACCTTTAACATTGAGTGCGGCTTATCTTGCACCCAGAGCTAATGATCCCGCCGATAGAAATGCAATTTTCGATGGTAGCAATACCATCTTTGGTCAGATAGGTTTCAAACCTAGCCAAGCCTTCAATGTTGGTTTGACCTATGCTCGCTCTTATCGAAATAATGAGTCTGGCATCGGCCTTTTTGACAGCACAGGAAGTAGTTTCGCTAACAACCCATTTTCTGATCAAGCCACTACATCCAACAATTACGGTATACAAGCTAATTTCCAACCTAGTTCAAAGTTAACAATTGGTGGTTGGGCAGGTTACACCACAGCCAACTCTGAAGTTAGCGATGCAGATGCAGACATTTTTTACTGGGCTAGTAGTTTAGCTGTGAAAGACTTTGGTAGAGAAGGGAACGTACTTGGTTTGATCTTCGGACAACCCCCGAAAGTAACAGGTGGTTCTAATGGAGTAACTTCTGAACCCGACACATCTTATCATTTAGAAGGTCTCTACAAGATGCGCCTCACTGATAATATCGCTGTCACCCCTGGTTTGTTGGTAATTTTCAACCCTGAACACAATAACGATAACGACACCATTTATGTAGGTACAATCCGTACCACCTTCAGTTTCTAGAACTGGTGTTAGTGAGAAGTTAAATAAGAAGCCCGCCTTGGTGCGGGCTTTTTGTTTGAAAATAATCACTATTTCGGAAAATAATCTGGTTGATTTGGTATATCGACTGGGGGGCGATCGCTACTCCAAGCCCACCAAACATAACCACATTGGCAATTGTAAAACTCCTGCCATTTGCGACGATGGTCTGCTGTCATGACAGGCGATCGCCTATTGATCCAAACTTCTAAAGCTTCACGGCTACTAGCATGACAACTAGGACAGCAAAATTCGTAAGCGTGAACTGCCTGATCTGTCCATTTAGGGGGTATGGGAGCAAATGCGTCCATGTAATCTTAATTAGGAGTTTGTAGTGAAGCACTTAAGTAGTATTATCACAGTAATAGAATATATTTTTCAACGCAGAGGAACGCTAAGTTAGCGCCAAGGTACGCTGAGTTAAGATTTTGGATGATAACTACGAATTACGAATTACGAATTATTCCAATGGAGCCAAGGATTGAAATTCGTCGGTTGTTAGATGTCATACCTGCTTCTAGTCGGATGACAACAAAAATTGTCAGCAAACCTGAGCAGCCAAAAGTGATTGATGCTGTTTTTCCTTTACCTTGGAATCAGGATCGACCAATATATATTAATTTTGATTTATGGTTGCGCTTGGCTAAACCACAACGGGACTTATTACTATTACAGAAGGTTAGCTGGTTGCTGGGAGTGAAGTGGTTTAAACCTGATATTTATCAAGGTGTGGTTCTGCTGGGGTTATTGGCGGGATTAGTGGAATCAGCACAGTCAGATGTAGTGGGTGTGGCTGTAGGTGGGGGATTAAGTGCGATCGCTTTGGTGCGGATTTGGCGCACTAACAAATCTTCTCAATCAGAGTTAAATGCCGATTTAGCAGCGCTGCGGATAGCCGAACGTCGGGGTTACTCGGAAACTGAAGCCGCACAGCATCTATTATCTGCAATAGAAGCGATCGCTCAGATTGAGAAACATTCTACCTTGAATTTTAGCGAGTTAATTCGTTGTCAAAATCTCCGCGCGATCGCTGGTTTATCTCCTGTGGGTGTACCAAAAAGTTATGTCTTGGGAGAGGGAGATTAAAAATTCAGCCAATATGCTCAGTCAAAATGGCAATACTAACCATAGCAGTTAAACGAGGCATTCAATTGGAAATTTGTCACTCCTGATATTAGTAATTATAAATGGCGATCGCCTGCATAATTGAATCTATTTAGAGTTGACTACTTTTATCTCATGATAAACCGAATCAAAACCATAACAATCTCGCACGATATAAAGAGGCCGTTTTTTGACTTCATCATGAACACGACCGAGGTATTCACCAATAATTCCCAATGTTAAAAGTTGAATCCCTCCTAGAAATAAGATGGCAACCATCAAAGAAGCGTATCCTGGTACATCAATCCCCAAAATCAGCGTGCGAACGATGAGAAAAGACCCGTATAAAAAAGCCAGCAAAGAGATAAATAAACCCAGATAACTCCAAATTTTTAAAGGTAGAGAACTGAAAGATGTAATTCCTTCTAATGCAAAATTCCAAAGTTTCCAATAATTCCATTTAGTTGTTCCTTGAAAACGGGGAAGACGATCATATTCTATGAAACTTTGTTTAAATCCCACCCAAGCAAATAAACCCTTCATAAAACGATGGGTTTCTGGAAGTTGTTTTAATGCTTCTACTACCCGTCGATCCATTAACCGAAAGTCACCTGTATCGCGAGGAATTTCCACTGAGGTCATTTTTTGAATCACTCTGTAAAAGGCATTTGCTGTAATTTTTTTCAGCCAAGTTTCACCTTGACGAGATCGGCGTTTACAATAAACTACATCATAACCTTCACGCCACTTTTCAATTAATTCTCCAATTAATTCAGGTGGATCTTGTAAATCAGCATCAATTGGAATAATAGCATCACCTGTTGCATATTCAATTCCCGCAGTTAAAGCGATTTCTTTGCCAAAATTACGTGAAAAATTCACAACCTTAATCACTGGGTTACGATGATGATATTCAATTAAATGCTTGAGTGTATTGTCTCGACTACCATCATTGACACAAACAATTTCATACTGGAGATTTAGGGTATCAAGTACCTTAACTAATCGTTCAAAAAGAGAGTCAAGATTAAGTTCTTCGTTATAACAAGGAACAACAACAGATATCACTATAGAATTAGGTTCTAAAAACATATTAATTTCTCTTAAGGGATTAGAGGCAACCTTCTCGAAGCTTCTTGAACTTACATATCAACCAGCCTTTTCGGTTAGATTGACTTTAGCCAAAATTCATAACTTGGTTCTTCTTATAGGATAAAAACCTAGCTTTTCAGCAACACTTTTTCCATGTCACTGAGTTGTGGTAAAATTAAAAATATAAAACTATTGATCCACATCTGTGTTAAAGTTTTTTCCGATTTGGAAAAGAGCGCCGACGACGATACCAAGTCGAAACACCTACTAGCATTCCGATCAATACCAAAGCAGTTACCAATGGTAAAATTTCGCCAGTGCGGATTGCTTTTAAGCCAGAGCTACCCAAGAGTACAAATGGCAAAATTCCCGGTACTGTCCCCAAGGTTGTGCCAATTAAGTAATTTTTGAAGCTAATTGATGTTAAACCGGCGGCAAAATTGACTAATCCATAAGGCAAAATGGGCATTAGTCGGATAGCAAACATATAAAAGATGCCGCCTTGTCTCACTTCCGCATCTATGGCTTGCCAACGTCCAGCTAGTCTTTGAGAAACAATATCATGTCCTACTGTACGGGCAAAAATAAAGGCGGCGATCGCGGCAATAATTGCCCCCAGACTTGTCCAAAATGTCCCCATCCAAGGGCCAAAAATTGCTCCTCCTGTTAAATTCAAGGCTGTGGAAGGCAAAATCAAAAACGTTGCTACCACGTAGACAGCTATATAAGTTACTGGGGCCCAAATTCCCGCAGCTTGTAACCAGGATTGAATTAGCTCAGGATCGATTCCTCCCAGTAAATATCCTGTCACGCCAGTAGCTATCAAACACACAAGCATCAGTAAGGCAAAGCTAGTTTTAGCATTCAGCATGAATTCATGTTCCTAATTGTTTAAATTGATACCCAATTATCTGAGTCCAATTCAGAAACTTGTGATTGATCTAGGAGTGCGATCGCTAATTTTTGCATCTTCAGAAGTAGCCACAAATCAAGTACAATGATATATTTTATACGAATACCCATTGATTGCTGGCAAACTTTGGGTATCAGGCGCACAGTTTTTAGCTTCCTCAGCTATGGGAGCATGAAAATTCACTAACCATAAATCAAGCGGTCGTGGTAACTCCTTTAAAGTTTTTTCTAAGGATGTAGTGGAAGTATTGGGGTCTTGGTCTTGATGGGCGAGAAGAAACAGAGGAGACGGAGAAGGTGAATTTTTCATTTTAAATTCCCTGGCTATCCCCATCATTTCGCCAATGTGTACATGAGTTATCTGTGTATTAGCAATCAGGACTGGGACTTGAGATGTTTGTTGAATAACTTGGACAAAAAGATCAGGGCGGTAGTATTTTTGATAACCCAGATTGGACACAACTGTCACAGCACTGAAAAATCCCATGAACCAAATGAGGATGACGGCTTTTTTGCCAGTGATTCCCCATTTACCCATACTGTCATTACGCCAACAAACTGCGAGGCTTGCACCTAATAAAATCATGACTGCGGGAAAGTAGACAAAGTTGTAACGAGCGCCTCGTGTTAAATCAATGCCCAGAAAGTAGGTAAAAATAAAGAATAAAGCGATCGCTCCCACAACTAAACCAGCTACTACCTGAGTGATAAACCCATTCTCTGGTTGCTGTAGTTGCACCTTAAAGCCACGAATCAGTATTGGTAAAGCCCAAACCAAAAAAATGAGCATCGCCACCCCAGAAGCAATCACAATTCCTAGCTGTGGTGATTCCACTGGGAGTAAGTAAAGCATGGTAAGCCAAGCTGCTAAAGCTTGAAAAATGGGGCTGATCCAAGCAATTCCTACTCGTGGTTGCTGAATCCATTCGGTTAGTTTACTACCATAGCTATTCTGTAAAAACACAGGTAGCCAAACCAATCCTGCCACAAAAGTACCAGCAGCAACTATATAAATACGCTGCCAAATGGTTGAAAAGATGAAGATGTCGGGAAAATTATTCTTTTTATTTGGCTGTGTCCATTGATACCAAGCTAAAAAAACTACAACAAACGCTTCTGCAAACAGGGTAAGAGCGAAAAAATAATGAGTTGCAATACCCAACGCATTAATTCCTATCCAGGAAAAGACTAGATAAATTGGTAGTTGAGTATGATTTTTAATATGATGTGTAGCAATTACTAAACAAGCAAAGGAAGCAATTACCCACAAAATAGCCAAAGTATAATGACGTGCTTCTTGTGCTAAAAAGATCCCAAAGGGTGAGACTGTCATCATAGCAGCAGCTAAATGACTCACTAATCGAGAGCGAAAAGTTAGCCAGCCTAAAACATAGATAGCTGGAATTGAGGCTGCACCCAAAATAGCGGCTAGCGATCGCGCTCCCCATAAAGATACTAGACCCCCTGGTGTAGGAAATAACTGCATCCACAGATGAGCCAGAAAAAAGTAAAGCGGAGGATGGTTAGTTTCTTGACTCAGATGTGTCCATACGTCTTGGATATTGGCAGTTGCTTGTGGTTGCAGTGGCTGTAATAAAATATCAGGTGCGATCGCTTGATCTAAAGGTACTGCTAAAAAACTATTTCCCAAGCTAAATACCAAGGTAGAAAACTCATCAGTCCAAGGAGGTTTTCCAGTCAAATTAGCCAAACGTAAGCCAATTCCAATGATTAACCAAATCAACAGCAGTAAAGGATGAAACCAGGGAGCAGAAACGGTATAGCGCCAATTCTTATATAAATACATCTATTTTTAGGCAGAATTTTTGCTGGCTGAAGCTAGAAAGTAAACTACCTTGCGCTTCTATTTATTGTTTAACACTAGATATTTTACGATAAATTTGCGTTTCTTCCATGTTCTTTAACAGTGTGTACTGCGTTTCTAGTGTGGTTTCCAGTAAAGCGATCGCCTCTGGATGACCTTGTAAATACCAGACATTTTCCTTCTTGACAATAAACTCAGGTTTTTGTTCCAACACTTTGAGCAATTCTTGATTCGTATTAGCGGTTGGACTTTGCAAAACACGCAATAAATATTCTTTTGATATATTCGATGGATGCGTTACTATTTTGCTTGGCGGTTTAATATCCAGCAGCCAATAAACGAGGTGATGATCCATCATGTACGCCGTTGGATTGCGCCCTCCCGCTTCAGATAAGTATTGAGCTAAATCATATTCTTTCCCATAGGACATTGATTGTTGTACCACTAGGCGCAATCCTACTATTTTATATTCATTGAATGTTGGTAACGCCGTCAGAATCAAACTGAATATCAGGATAAAATAGCCTGCTTTCAGGTTGGAATTCAAGATTCCCCAGAACCAAGATGCCAATACCACTGCAAAGAAGGGAGCCAGTTGAATCATATAATGACTATATCCTGCACCACTATTTAAAATCGACCACTCAATACCACAAAAGAATATAAAGCAGTATATTAATTGACTTTCTTTAGCTGAAGATTTTTCTGATTCTTTAATCATTCTGATAATTTGGAAGCAGCCAATGAGAAATATAATTCCCCAAATATCATAAATTTGCTTAAATATAAGTTCCCATAATGATGCTTGAGCATTAGAGTAAGTTAATGCGGCATCAATAACAGAAATTTTAAATATTTGAGTATTTTTAGTTAATATGTATGGCAAAAGCAAAGCTATAAACGGAATTAAACAACCAATACCATAAGCAAATGCTGCTCCAGATATTTTTTTAATTGCATTAATTTTGATACTTTTCGCTGCAATGTATAAGCCTAAAATCAATGCTAAATAAGCTAAGTTTAGGCGGATCATACACGCAGAGCCTATCAGCAAGCCAACAAAAAAAGCTTTAATATTAATCAACTTATTGCTGCTGACAAGTATAGCTAAAGAACCGAGTAGAGGCACAATAGCTATATGCTCCGTCATGACAGCTTTACCATCCATCAAAGGGCCTGTTAAGACTACAAATATGATCGCAGCAAATATACTAGGTTTTGAACTCCACACAGAGCAACATATATAATATATAAGAATTGCTGCAATCATGACGCACAGCGTTCCAAATAGGCGCACAGATATAATAGATTTGCCAAAAGCTAGAATAGCTAAAGCATAGCTAAAAAATACTAGTGGTGGCTTTAAATCCCAGAGTTCTACATAAGGTAAGTTTCCGTCTAAAATAGATTGACCCATCAAAATAAATGTACTTTCATCCCAGTTGAATGTAGCGCGAAAGAAAAATGGCAACCGAAAAAATAAGCTGAATATAATGATAATAGACAGATGTAGGTAATTCATAAAAGGTATTTAATTAATATCATTTATTAACTAGTTCTCAATTCAATTAGGTTTGGTCTACTTTACCTCGGTGACTTGCCAACTGAGTTTTAAGTTCACCCAGAACTTCCAAAAAGTCACAACTACTAACGCCACCACCATCGACATGACGGCTAGCGACGGCTAAATCTGCGCCCTGTTTTGCAACTAATAATTGGATTAATATTTCTGGTGGATGCTGTAAATCTCCGTCAATTAGCCCTAGAATTGTACCCTTGGCTACTTGCCATCCACGAATTACAGCTGAAGACAGCCCCCGTTCTTGTTCACGTCGCATTACCTGCAACTGCGGGTATTCCTCTATGAGGGATTGTGCTATTTCCCAAGTGTGGTCGGGACTATCATCGTCAACTACAATTAGTTCGTACTGTCCTAGTATAGATTCATTGAGCAGTTCACTCAAGATTTTGACAATATTTTGAATATTTTCACGCTCTTGATAAGTGGGAATCACAAGTGAAAAATAGATGGGTTGACTATCAGCACCTAAGCTGGGAGGCGGTAATTCCGAAATTTGTAATGGGGTAGTGATTTCTGACAACAAGGCATTGTTTTTTTGATTCATACTGAATGATTAAAATTATACAAACGATATTTTTACTTCTGTAAATTTAGTTTAAATATGGATTGGTTCAATTTTGATTGTCTGAAGATTAATTCTTAATTTCTGCCAAAATAGTAAGAGTAACTTGGTTATCACCGATGCCGTGTAAAACTGTTGATAGTATTTTGGATCACGCCCTTTTGGGGTACGATTTATCTCCGGCCGATGGAGTGGTATTGTTAAAACAAACTGAGCCAGAAGCGATCGCTGCCATTCGTACCACAGCGAACAAACTCCGCTACAGTCAAGCCGGCGATACGGTAACTTACATTATTAACCGCAATATCAACTTTACTAATATCTGTGAGCAACACTGTAGTTTTTGCGCTTTCCGGCGGGATGAGGGCGATGCTGGTGCTTACTGGTTGGATTGGGCGCAAATCGTCGAAAAATCCACAGATGCGGTGCAAAGAGGTGCAACAGAAATCTGTATGCAGGGGGGATTAAACCCACAAGCACAGATTAACGGCAAATCTTTAGATTATTACCTGAAGCTTGTAGAAACCATCAAGCAAGAATTTACCCAGATACATTTACACGCTTTTTCGCCCCAAGAAGTGGAATTTATCGCCAGAATTGACAGAATTGAATATGCTGATGTAATTGCGGCTTTGCGGGATGCTGGTGTAGGCTCAATGCCAGGAACAGCAGCCGAGGTGTTAGATGATCAAGTCAGGCGGGTACTGTGTCCAGAAAAGATTGACACAGCTACTTGGCTAGAAATTGTTGGTACGGCTCACAAATTAGGTTTACCCACAACTAGCACCATATTATCGGGACATATCGAAACCCCTGAACAACAAATTGGGCATTTAGAAAAATTGCGATCGCTGCAAAAAACTGCCATTGATCAGGGATATCCAGCACGCATTACTGAGTTTATTCCATTACCATTTGTTGGACAAGAAGCACCTAAATCATTACGCCGTCGTGTCGGACGTGATCAACCAGTGTTAAATGATGCACTACTACTCACGGCTGTGGCGCGGATTTATTTAGGAAATTACATACCCAATCATCAACCAAGTTGGGTAAAACTAGGGCTGGCTGGTGCTACAGAAGCTTTATTGTGGGGTTGCAACGATATTGGCGGTACGCTGATGGAGGAACACATTACTAACATGGCTGGTGCTGTGGGCGGTACTTGTATGGAAGTGGAAACTCTACAAAGTGCGATCGCTTCTCTAGGAAGACCCTACCAACAACGAGATACTCTTTATTCTCCCCTGCCACCTGATCCCCGGAAATGATCCCCAGGATACCAATCCAGGATAGGATAGACGTTGATTTACTTATTATTCATTGAAGAAATATGAAGCGCTATTGGTCGCGTCTACTTGCCTTGGTTTTGGTTTTAACCATTGGTCTCATGGGCTGTTCTGACAGTCGTGACAGTTTAACAGGCGATTACCGTCAAGACACCTTGGCTGTAGTCAATGTGATGAAAGAAGCTCTGGATTTAACACCAGATTCACCAGACAGAGCCGCAATCCAAGCAGAAGCACGTCAAAAAATCAACGATTTTTCGGCTCGCTACCAACGGAATAACTCTGTTTCTAATCTGAGTTCCTTTACAACCATGCGAACAGCTCTCAACTCCCTAGCTGGACACTACAGTTCTTACCCAAATCGTCCCGTACCCCAAAAGCTCAGAAATCGTCTAGAGCAGGAGTTACAACGGGTAGAAACCGCGTTGAGGCGTGGGGCTTAACTATTGGCAGTTCAATTGTTAAGAGTCAAAAGTCTAGAGTCTTCAGTTTTCACTCTCGACCGTTGACTCTTGACTGCTTTGTTAAGTTCAAGTATACAAATATTTACGTACTGAGAATATGATAAAACTCTGTACTTAAGTTTATCCTGTCAATAAGATAACTAAAAAATTAGAGTACGAAATTCCCCCAAAACAGGCCATTCTGCACTTGAGGTTAAAAATTTCTCTAAAAATCTGGCAACAGAAATAGAATTTTGACAGTCTTGAATAAGTAACCTGCAAAACTTTCGGTTATCAAGTATAACGATTTATACCTGAAACTAGAAATTATTTGTATTCGGATTGATGACTGATTTGTGATTCTACTTTTAGGTATGTTTAACTCTCCTTTGAATTTTGCCAGCAAAATTTTATTTTGGCGTTGCCTGTTCGCTACAATTTTTACCAGTAGTTTATTAGTTTCCCCGTTTGGTAAGCAACCAGCACAGGCACAAATAACGGAGTATTGCCAATTATCCACAGCAGCAGCAAAAGCCAAAGAAGACTTACGTTTGTCAGCGCTCAAAGGCAATCAAGATGCTCAGAACCGCTACCAACAACTGGTGCAACAACACGCCCAGGAGTTGCAGAATTGCCGCAATCGGACATGGCCAGAAACCCAAGCTATTTGGTTACGTTTATACCCCTGTGATATTCAACCCGGTGCGATTGACCAGGTTATGGATCGTGTTGTCAACCGTGGTTACAACAAAATTTATGTAGAAGTTTTCTCGGATGGGCAAGTATTATTACCTGTAGCAAGTAATCCCACAGTGTGGCCATCTATAGTACGTACTCCAGGAGCCGAAAACATCGATTTGCTTTCTGCGGCTATTCAAAAAGGGCGAGAACGTGGTTTAAAAGTTTACGCTTGGGTGTTTACCAACAATTTCGGGTATACCTACGCCCAGCGTCCAGATCGGGCAGAGGCGATCGCTCGCAATGGCAAAGGTCAAACAAGCTTATATTTACCTGGTAATAGTTCTCAACTATATATTGATCCTTATAATACACAAGCAAAACGCGACTACTATCAAATGGTACAGGAAGTAGTACGCCGTCGCCCGGATGGAATACTCTTTGATTATGTGCGCTATCCCCGACAAACAGGAAGTAATTCTATTGCCACAAAGGTTTCTGATTTATGGCTATTTAGTCCAGCCACTAAAGAAGCATTATTTCGGCGCGCCCAGAACAACAAAGGATTAGAACTAATTCGGCGTTTTTTAGGGAAGGGTTACGTCACAGCAGGCGATATCACCGCAGTTGATCAACTTCACCCTCAAGAAAGCGAACCTATGTGGCAAGGTAGGATTACGCAACCGGAGCAAAAGTCAATCCTCTCTGCAACTCAGAGACAACCATTATTACAAGTGCAATTGTGGCAACTAGCAGTTGCTCACGCCATGCAAGGTATTTTAGACTTTGTGAACTTAGCTGCTTATCCAGCCCAGCAGCAAGGAATACCCTCTGGGGCAGTATTTTTTCCTGATGGTAATCAAGCTATCGGACAGGGCTATGATTCCCGCTTGCAACCTTGGGATAGGTTCCCTAGTTCTTTAGAATGGCATCCCATGTCTTATTCTACTTGTGGTAATGCTAGTTGCATTGTGCAGGAAGTCCAACGAGTTTTGAATGCTGCACAACCAGGAACCAAAGTTATTCCAGCTTTAGCCGGAAGTTGGGGAAAATCAGTAGGTAATCGTCCATCACTAGAAACGCAAATGCAAGCACTACGCCAATCTACTCCCCAATTAGCAGGTGTTAGCCATTTTGCCTATTCTTGGCAATACCCAGAACATGATAGCGATCGCAAATTTTGTCGCGTCCGGTAAATTAATTGTAGAGACGCGATAAATCGCGTCTGCATATCTATAAATCTTTAAAAAAATGAATAAAATTCAACCAAGACAAGCCTTAAATAAAGCATTCCTAAAAGTAAAACCCAACAGAGTTGAAATTGACCGATTTAAAAATCATCTGTCCACCCTCCTCGCCCAAATCAACGAAGTTGAATCAGAAGAATTTCATAAAAATTTGATTGCCGATTTTTTAAAGAATACTTATTATAGCCCCAATCATTTTATCAATACAAAAGGACGTAATGACCTTGTTATTCATAACGGTAAAGATGCTCAAACTACCGTTGGTGTAATTTTAGAAACTAAAAAGCCAACGAACAAAAGCGAAATGCTAAAAATTGATAACTTAAATACTAAAGCATTTCATGAATTGGTATTGTATTTTTTGTGCGATCGCATTAAAAATAAAAACCTAGAAATTAAATATTTAATCGCTACCAATATTTACGAATGGTTCATTTTTGACGTAAATACTTTTGAAAAATTGTTCATTGAAAACAAAACATTTCTAAACCAATTTATCGAATTTGAAGCGGGGAGATTATCCAGTAAAAAAACAGAATTTTTCTATAAAGAAATAGCTCAACCAGCCATAGCCCAAATTCAAGACTCAATTTCTTTTACCTATTTTGATATTCGAGACTATGCAGAAATTCTAAATCATTCACAGCAGCAAAATGATCATCAGCTAATAGCGCTGTTTAAATTACTTTCACCAGCACATTTATTAAAATTACCCTTTGCGAACGATAGCAATAGTCTTGACAAAGGTTTTTATAGCGAACTATTACATATTATTGGTTTAACGGAAACCAAAGAAGGTAGTAAAAAACTCATTCAACGTAAAAAAGCAGGTGAACGAAATTCAGGTTCCCTAATTGAAAATGCAATTGTCCAACTTGATAGCTTAGATAAAATTTCTCGCCTAAAAAAGCCAGAACAATTTGGGGAAACTTACCAAGACCAACTTTTTAATCTTGGGTTAGAATTATCGATCACTTGGATTAATCGCATACTTTTTCTGAAATTATTAGAAGCGCAATTAATTAGATATCACAAAAATGATCAGTCTTTTGGCTTTCTGAATTTAGAAAAAATCAAAAACTTCGATGATCTAAACAGTCTTTTCTTTAGCGTCTTAGCTCGAAAACCCAGCGATAGAAACGAAAATCTCCAAAAAATATTTACTAATGTTCCTTATTTGAATAGTTCCCTATTTGAACCAACAGATATTGAACAAGTAACAATATTTATCAGCAACCTCAGAGATGAGAATTTGCCGATTTTCTCCTCTAGCGTCTTGAAAGACAGCAATGGTAAAAAGCGCACAGGTGAACTCAACACATTAGAATACCTATTTGAATTTCTGAACGCTTACGACTTCAGCAGCGAAGGTTCCGAAGAAATTCAAGAAGACAACAAAAGACTAATTAATGCTTCTGTACTTGGCTTAATTTTCGAGAAAATTAACGGATATAAAGATGGTTCCTTCTTTACTCCTGGTTTCATTACCATGTATATGTGTCGTGAAACAATTCGCCGAGTCGTTTTGCAGAAATTTAATCAGGCTAAAGGTTGGAATTGTCAAGATATTGATCAATTATATGAGAAAATATCCGATAAACCAGAAGCTAATCAAATTATTAACAGTTTAAAGATTTGTGATCCTGCTGTGGGTTCAGGACATTTTTTAGTTTCAGCTCTCAACGAAATTATAGCCATTAAAAGCGAACTCAAGATTTTACTAGATAGGTCAGGTAAAACATTAAGAGATTATCACATTGAAGTGGTAAATGATGAGTTAGTTATCACTGATGATGATGGCTCATTATTTGAGTATAATCCTAAAAATAAAGAAAGTCAACGCATACAAGAAACGCTTTTTTATGAAAAGCAGACGATTATTGAAAATTGTTTATTTGGTGTAGATATTAATCCCAATTCTGTAAAAATATGTCGTCTGCGGTTATGGATTGAACTTCTCAAAAATGCTTATTATAAAGCTGAGAGTAATTACACAGAGTTAGAAACTCTACCAAATATTGATATTAATATCAAATGCGGTAATTCTTTAATGAGTCGTTTTGCGTTGGATGCTGATTTACGACAAGCTTTAAAGAAAAAGCAATACAGTATAAATAATTATCGCCATGCTGTGGAAACTTACCGCAATGCTGAAAATAAACAGCAGAAACGGGAAATGGAAAAGCTAATTAAAGATATTAAGGGTAATTTTCAGACGACGCTGGGACTAAGTGACCCCAATAAAACCAAATTAAGACGGTTGGATGGTGAACTTTATAATTTGGAAAATCAGATTTTGTTGTTTGAAGAAACCAAAGCTGAGAAAAAGACACGGGAGAAAAAAGTTACTAAGTTAAATAATGAGATTGACAAGTTAAAAGCTGAGATTGATGATATACAAAACGGTCAGATTTATGAAAATTCGATGGAATGGCGTTTTGAATTTCCTGAAGTTTTAGATAACAAAGGGGAGTTTGTCGGGTTTGATGTGGTAATTGGGAATCCTCCTTATATTAGACAAGAAGAAATTAAGGATTTAAAACTAATTTTGCAACAAACCTATCAATGTTATACAGGAATTGCAGATTTATTTGTATATTTTTATGAGCTAGGTTTAAAATTATTAAAGCCAAAAGGTTATTTAACTTATATTTCCTCTAATAAATATTTTCGCGCTGGTTATGGTGAAAAGTTACGTCAGCTTTTGACAACTACAACAACTATTCATAGTTTAATTGATTTTGGTGATTTTCCGGTTTTTGAGGAAGCGATCGCCTACCCTAGTATTATTACATTAAGTAACTCTAAATCTGATCAAAATGAAGTCAAAGCTTTGTCATGGGACAAAGCCAAGAAAGAAAATATTGCACAATTTGCAACGGTGTTAAATCAGTCAGGTGTGATAATTTCACAAGAGAATTTAAAACCTGACGGGTGGAGGGTAGAATCTTCAGATATTTTAGATTTGTTAGAAAAAATCAGAACCGCTGGAACGCCGTTAGGAGAGTATGTAAATGGCAGATTTTATTATGGTATTAAAACAGGATTTAATCAAGCTTTTGTTGTAGATAAAGCTACTCATGATAAATTGATTAACGAACATCCCTCTTCTGCTGAGGTGTTAAAACCTTTCTTGCGTGGTCGAGATGTGAAGCGTTGGTCTGTAGAATTTGCTAATCAATATATCATCAAGATCGAATCTTCTGAAAATAAAAAACATCCTTGGTCTGATAAACCGGAAAAAGAAGCAGAGAAAGTTTTGGCTATCACATATCCTGCAATTTATCAACATTTTACTCAATTTAGGGAAGCATTAATTAAGCGATGCGACCACGGTAAATTCTTTTGGGAATTACGCTCTTGTATTTACTGGGAAGAATTTGAACAACCTAAAATTATTATTCCTGCAATTATTAATAATGTTGAATATGCTCCAGATTTTTATGGATATTACAGCAACGATAAAACCTCTATTTGTATTCCGAAAAATATTAATTATACTTTAGCCATTCTCAACTCATCTTTAATGTGGTGGTTTATTCAACAAATAGCCGCATCTAAACAGGGGGGATTTTTTGAATTTAAGCCAATGTATGTTTCTCAAATACCCATCGCTACAGCTACAGAACCCCAAAGAATATTATTAGAAAAATTAGTTAAGCAAATCCTCACCGCCAAAAAATCAGACACCCAAGCAGACACAACCGCATTAGAAGCAGAAATAAATCAACTGGTTTATCAACTTTACGGGTTAACAGCAGAAGAGATTCAAATTATCGAGGATAAAATCAATAGATAAACTCAACAGCATCACCTATTATTATCTCTTACAGCAGTTTTCATGTATTTATACCACACCCTGATATCTGTATTTCTTTCTTCCTTTGCGCCTAACGCACTTCGTGCTAGAGCTTACAGCACGCTACGCGAACGCTTCGCTGATGCGCCTTTGCGTGAGATATAAAAATGTGGTTCATTTAGCTGAAAATCGCTGTAAGTTTATGGTGGGTTACGCTGCGCTTTAGCGTAGCCATACCCCCAGGGTTATACCCACCCTACAAAATAGGTATTTTTTATTTATCAGTCCCTTATCCCTAATTAGAAGTATTGACTGAAATTTGTTCCAACCAAACTGTTAAATCTTCTACCGAGGAAAAATCCAGCAGCGCTACAGATAAATCTTCCAACTGAGTCAGCGATAACTGCTGAACCCGTGCTTCTAACTCTGGTGTCAGCGTCCCCACTCTTCGAGGAAGTTGGCGCATAACTAAAGATAGTGTTGCTTTCTCCATTCCCTCTTCCATCCAACTTGTAACTATTTCCATAACTTCCTCCTGTTGTCTTGGCTCTATGGTAGCAATATCGTCTTGTAAAAGTTCTTGCTCTTGTGGACTGAGGCGCAAATAAGTATCAATAAAACCGGAAATTAACCGCATTCTAGCTGGGTCTAATTTTAACGTCGCTAACAGACGCAAACATTCAAACTTGACTTGACGGCGTTCTGCTGGTGCGATGTTCATTTTTGCCATTAATGCAGTAGCTACGGGATTTTTTTGACGGAGAAAATCACGCCAGTTGAGTTGATTTAGCTGAATTACATCATAGTTAAATTGTAAAATAACTTTGTGAGGAAATGCGACTTGATGTACATTGGTTTCCGGCGTTTTTGGAGAATCGTAAGATAATAAAACTATCGGATATACAGGTATGTCGAATTTTTCATACAACCGGGAGAAGTAGCGAAACATCCGCTTATCAAAACTTGCTTGTTTAGAGGATTGATTTTCAACGTGAATCAGAAAGCAAGAGTCTTGACCCAGAAATTTAGCTTTAACAATTAAGTCGGCTTCGTATCTTTCTCCAGCAGTGACATCAGTGAAAACTTCCTTATCCAAGAACTGTATAGAATCTCGTTCTAAATAAGTTAGTACTTCTGGTAAGAACAATTCTAGAAACTCTACAAAAAAAGTTGTTAGCAGTTCTTTAAATAAGCGATCATGATCAATCATAAACAGTATTGTAGGGTGTGTTAGGATGAAGTCCGTAACGCACTGTCATTAAGGCTTTGGTGCGTTACGCTCCGCTAACACACCCTACAATACTTTGTAATTATTTGGTCTCCATCCAATTATCACCGGCGCGGACATCTACCAGCAATGGAACACTCAAAGATACAGCATTTTCCATCACAGATTTAATTTGTGGTTGCAATTCTTCCCACTCTTGGGGAGGAACTTCAAATACTAATTCATCGTGAACTTGTAATAACAAACGCGCTTGATATTTCTGCAAAACTTCATGCATTCTAATCATGGCAATTTTGATAATATCAGCACTAGAACCTTGAATTGGCGCATTAGCCGCAGAACGTAATAATCCCGCATCTTCAGGACCGAGATTTTTTAATTTACTCAAGTCAATGTCTTCTGGGTTGCTGTTTTTTAATTTTCTTAAGCTATCATTTCTAAAGTCAACATAACGCCGACGACCGAGAATAGTTTCGACATAACCTTGGGAAATTGCTTGTTTTTTAACCCCTTCCAAATATGCAAAAACCTGGGGATAACGTTCATTAAATCGCTTAATAAACTCATTAGCAACACTTTTATCTATCCCGGTGGAACGGGAAAACCTCAGCGAACCCATACCATAAATCACACCAAAATTGATAGTTTTAGCTATGCGGCGTTCATCTGATGTAATATCTGATTTTTCAAACACCAAACGGGCTGTGACAGTATGAATATCTTCATTTTGCTGATATGCTTGTAATAATATTGGCTCTTGACTTAAATGAGCTAAAATTCGCAACTCTATTTGTGAGTAATCAGCCGCAGCCATTAAATATCCTGATTCTGGTAAAAATGCTTTGCGAATCTGACGACTAAAAGCTGTGCGAATAGGAATATTTTGTAAGTTGGGACTAGAAGAAGACAACCTACCCGTGGCTGTTACTGTCTGATTAAAATTAGTATGGAGTCGCTGAGTATCTGGACGGACTAATGCTGGTAAAGCATCTACATAAGTAGACTTTAATTTAGATAAGGTGCGATACTCCATAATGGCATCAACAAACCCACTTTGATCAACTTCTTGGAGTTTTTCTAATGTCGCCACATCTGTAGAGTAACCAGTTTTGATTTTCCGGGAATATTTGGTACTTAATCCCAATTTATCAAATAAGATGACGCTCAATTGTTTAGGAGAACCCAAGTTAAATGTTTCTCCAGCAATTTCAATTGCTGTTTCCTGCAATTTGGCTAAATCTATTTCTAATTGCTGCGATAGTTCGTTTAAATAAGCTGAATTAATACAAACACCTGTATATTCCATTTCCGCTAAAACTTCTTCTAGCGGTTGTTCTACTTCTAATAATAACTTGTGCAAAGCGGGAATTTTTTCTAGTTCCTCTCGTAATTTCTGCACAAGTTGAAATGTAGCGTGGACTTGCAAACAGCAATAATATCCTACAGATGCAATACTGATGTCAGCAATAGTTTGACCTTTAGGAACTAAATCTTCATAACTTTTGAGAATTAAACCTAAATAACGCAGTGATATATCATTCAGATTGTGGGGAGTATCTGGATTGAGAACATAACTGGCTAACATGGTATCAAATACAATTCCCGCCAGCTTAATTCCTTGACAACGAAATACTAAGCGGTCAAATTTGCCATTTTGGAAAGTCTTGGGATAATCAGCACTTGTCAGAATGTGACTGAGTTCTGCAAATACCACATCTTGATTCAAATTTTCCCCAAATTTATGCGCTATGGGAATATATGCTGATTCATCTGGTTGTGTTCCCCAACAGCAGCCAATTCCCACTAAAGTTGCATCCCGTGGTTCTAAATCAGAGGTTTCTGTATCCCAAGCGACGGGGATATCTGGGTTTGTAAATGTTTCCAGCAGTTTTACTAATTCTTTGAGTTTTTCGGGGGTGTTAATAATTCTGGGTTGAATTAATGAAGCTGGTTGCTGTAATACTGCTGCGGCTGTTTCAGCAGCACTGAAAAACGATATATCCTCCTCTTCGTCATCACTGGAGATTACTGTGGCAGTTTTGGTAATTTCTCCGCCAAAATGTTGCTGAAGTTCGTCTATTTTCCCCAAGAAATGTTTAAATTCGAGCTTTTCTAAAATAGGTGTGAGAAGACTGGTATCAAATCCTGTTAATTTGCAGTTTTCTAATTTGATTTCTAAGGGAACATCTAAAACAATCTTTGCTAAATATTGCGATTTTTCCGCGTCTTCTTTACCTGCTGCTAATTTTTTCTGAACTGCGCCTTTGATTTCATCTAATGCTGCATAAATATCAGCCAGAGAACCGTATTTAGTTAGTAGCTGTACGGCGGTTTTTTCACCAATGCCCTTGACACCAGGGATATTATCTGATTTATCACCGCAAAGGGCTTTATAATCAACAATCTGCGTAGGTAATACACCTAATTTGGCTTTAACTTCTTCTATACTAAATTCGGTGATGCTATTTGTGGAGCGTTTGAGAGCATCTGGACTAAAGTTTAAAACGGTGATTTCTTGCTCAGGGTTGATGAGTTGAAATAAATCTTTATCGCCTGACAAAATCTTGACTTTATATCCTGCGGCGCTGGCTTTTTGTGCTAAAGTTCCTAACACATCATCTGCTTCATAACCGGGGGCTGTGAAAATGGGTAAGTTAAGACCTGTGAGCAATTCCTGGAGATTTTTTAAATCAGGAACAAAGTCTTCTGGTGTTCCCGGACGATCAGCTTTATAGGTATCGTCGGCTTCGTGGCGAAAAGTTGGCAAGTTTAAATCAAAGGCGATCGCGATCGCTTCTGGCTGTTCTGTGGTTATGACTTCTAACAGACATTTGAGAAAGCCAAAACATACACTGGTAGGAATTCCCTCTTTAGTCCGCAATCCGCCGTCTCGTCCTTTGGCGAAAGCGAAATAAGAACGATAGGCGAGAGAGTGTCCATCCACAAGGATGACGGTAGGACGTGTGACGGTGACAGCATCGAAAGTTTGAGACATAAGCCTATTTTACCCATAGCATATTTAAATGATTCGCGAGAAGCGTGAATCTTGATATCTTCAAAATACTGATACTCTGAAATTATACTTAATTCTCTATTCAAGTATAAATAGCATCGTATATCCTAAATTGCTAATGTATCTGAGATAAACTAGAGTTTTAAACAATTTGGCGATTTATTTCCTTTAAAATCAAAATTTTCGGGTATCAGTAGAAATCATGATTATGCTGCCCTAACTAATTAGCAGTACGAATACTTACTCTAAGTAAATTTTATCATATTTAGGTTATCAAAGATGTAATTACACAGTAATTCTATTATTAACTTTATCCAAAATTACGTATATTCATTATTACTAAAAATTAAAGCTTAGAGTTATAAATAGGTCAGTGATCATGCAGCTATTCCTCTGAGAAAATCATTTTTTATGACAACTAAACTACTCAATTCTCTGGCTGCTGCCACAACTTTAGCTGGGATGATGGTGACAGCAGGAGTTGCTAATGCCGCTTCACTCACCCGTACCGTGTCTACAGATTTCGCGTTAACAAACATCGTTGATTCAGTTCTGAGCATCGAAAAATTTGACTCATCACTGGGTACGCTTAATAGCGTCTATCTAGATTTTACAAGCAATTTGACTGGATCAGCCGGATTTGAAAATAGAGGTGCTGGTGCTTCTACAATCAAAATTAAATTAGGTGCTAACGTTGAGTTAAAACAACTTAATTTGGATCTATCATCTTCCTTCCCCATAACTCTAACTAGTGAAGAATTATACTCAGTTAGTAGCTTTGACGGTGTATTTGATTGGAATGGTACTTCTGGAATGACTGTAACAGGACTAACGGCTACACAGTCAGCCACTAAAATGTTCACTGATTTATCAGATTTAGCCGTATTTACTGGTACGGGAAATCTAGACTTTTTATTCTCAGCTTTAGCTCACTCAAATGTGACAGGTTCTGGAAATATGGCATCTTTTGTGGATACCTTAGCCAAAGCAAGTCTCTCAGTCACATATAACTATGATGATTTGAAGACTGTTCCTGAACCCTCTGCTCTTCTGGGAATTGGTCTATTTGCCGGCATTGGTCTGTTATCACAACGCAAAAAAAGCTGGTTTAAGATTTCCTATTCCTAGACTTTGGTTGTTTAACTAAGTAGGTAGGCGTGAAAATTTAAAGGTATGTCATTGCGAACGGAGCGTAGCGGAGTGCAGCATAAGACCGAAGCGGTCACGCTCCGCGAACGCAAGGGTTTTGATGATTTTACATTTTGTTACATAGTTAGGTTTATTTGTGCGTACCTACTTAATTGAACGTTGGTATTTTTTGGTATTGTCACAAGTTATACTTGCAAAAATATAGCTTTTCAGCAGTTGAGTGTTTGTCTGTTGAGCTGATCAAATAGCTGCTGGTATTTAATTCTTAAATTAATTATAAAAAAAACCGGTTTTAAAAAATCGGTTTTTTTTGTGTCGATGAGCATACATAAAAGCGGTTGCAACTTGTAAATAAATAGACGACAAGCAGCTTTCCTGTCCCATAGAAGTAATTTTTCAAAATTTCTGGCTTATATTTTGAAGTTCTACAAATTTTAGCCTAACTACTCCCCACTGCCTGCTAGAGACTGCTAACCTCATACTGGGAGTTCAAACCTGGGGAATTTATGGAAAAAGCATCTGCGGCTGACTTGGCTATAGCTGCAAAAAACATTAAATTATTGGTTCTAGATATAGATGGCACGATTTCTGGAGCATCTAACACAGTCAGCGAACCTGTAAAGCAGGCGATCGCCGCAGTACAAGCTAAAGGAATTAAGGTGGCGATCGCCACTGGTCGGATGTATTGTTCCGCTTTACGCTTCCACCAAGAAGTTAACTCTGTACTACCATTATCAGCTTATCAAGGCGCTTGGATTCAAGACCCAGTTAATCAGAAAATTCATCGCCATTGGTCTGTTCCCACAGATATGGCACACCAACTATTAGATTACTTTGAACAGCCGCATCTGCGATCGCTCCTATCCGTCCACTTCTATATCAATGATCAGCTTTACGTGCGGGATTTGAGCCAAGAAAGTCGAATTTATGCCGAACGTTCTGGGATTACGCCGATTCCCGTGGGGGATTTGCGTCAAGTTCTCACCAATGAACCCACCAAAATATTAGCTTTGTGCGACGATGCAGAAGTAATCAGCGAGCTATTGGGTAACTTGCGCCGACAATATACACCTGCTGAACTTTATTTAACAACATCTGTCGCTACCTTTTTTGAAGCCACTAATCCCTTAGTGAACAAGGGAACGGCTGTGCGCTACATAGCTGAAGAACTGCTAGGTTTAGAAAGCAGCAATGTGATGACTATTGGAGATAACTTTAATGACTTGGAAATGCTGCAATATGCTGGAATTGGTGTAGCGATGGGTAATGCTCCAGATGGTGTGCAAGCGATCGCTCAATGGGTAGCTCCTCATGTAGAACAAGATGGAGCTGCGATCGCGATAGAAAAATTCTTACTGTCGTAAAGATTTTTCTTACCTACCCAGAGAAACTAAAAATCAGAAAAGACACCGACGACTGGCCGTGTTTCGTCTCGGTGCCTTTACTGGTTCGCTCCTCACACAACTGATAATATAGCCGAGGGGATGAAATGAGTCAATAGTTACGAGAAAAGTTTTGATTTTTTCCTTGTAAAATCCTATTGGCTGACGGTACGGTCCTTCAGCACGAAATTGCTTAAAGTTCTTATAGCTCCAGAGGCGCATTAGTACCCAGTTTATCTACCAGTAAACACCTCAACACAGACTGAGTAGCAATCATTAATCCCAGCCTGGCTTGGGCTAATTCTGGGGCAGAAATTTTTACCTTACCCCAAATACGGCACTGGCTCCAAAACGCCTCAAAAGCTTGACTTAAATCCAGGGCTACTTTTTCCCAATTCACCGCATCACTTAAATCAGGAGACTCTAAATAGTCTATTACCTGTACTAGCTGGGCAATGAGACGACCCTCTGCGGGGTGATTGAGGCGGAGTTTTTGCTGATCATTCAACCAAGGTATGTGTTCTTCTGATACTAAATAATCTAAAGCAGCGCTTTCGCTTATATCTGGACTTAGTTCTCTAAGTTTAATTAATCCTTCTCGACCAGCTAACTGTACCAACGAGGAACAACGCGCATGAGTATATTGAATAGCAAATACGCGAGCCGGATTTTGAATGGTAATCTTTCTCGCTTCTATTTCCCCCTCTGCTTTGACATTCGTCACCAGGAGGCTTTGTAACCAAGTAGCTAAAAATGGATGACTTAATTCTAAATAAATCCATCCTGGGGGAACTATTTTTACGCTAAAAACGTCCTCACGAATCGCTGACAAGTGAGAGCCAATACCATTGGCTATCTCCAAACTTGTTCGATTATGAGATTTTGCTAACCGCAGGGCTACACCTGAAATATATAAAATTCGACTATTATCTCTACCTTTGTATAAGGGTAATTTATGGGTTTCTGTGCTGATTAATTCAGTATTTAAAGTATATATATTTACTGAATATAGTAAATTATTGTGTAATAAGCGCTTAATTGCTAGATATTTAACCACTAGTAGCTTTTAGTATACATAGGACTGTACTCACCATGTATCTTTTATTTGCTTGTATATTTTCATCAGCTATCTTAAGATATAAATCTAATCTTCATGAAGAAAAATGAGAGTAGCATAAAATTTGATGAATATTCGATGAATAGTAAGTAAACTTTACTACCATCGTTGTACAGTAGGAAGTATAACAAAAGAGTAGAGTGCAAATTAACTGCTTTTCTACTCTTTGAATGGCTGGCGCTGTTAGGCGTTAAGCCTACCCTGCCAACACAAAGACACTCCTTGCACCTTTTTATTATGTCTTTGTCTTCAGCCGAACGCTCTTTGTTACCTATGCAATCTCCATCTTCTTTTTCTGAGGCATCACGGCCTTTTCTGACTTGGCAACGGATTCTTGACTGGGCTCAAGAACACTACCGCTGCCGCACCTTTAGCAAAGATGAACGCATTCCAGCTCGGCCTGGTTTGTTGTACTTGGTGCAAAGGGGCGCAATTCGCATGGTAGGAACCGCACAAGTAAGTGCTACTGCCAGTCAGCTAACTTCTCGACGAATTAACAGAACACCAGAAGAAGCCTTTTTGGGTTTTGTCGGTGCGGGACAGCCGTTTGAAATTGTGGCTCAGTCTCCATTCACGCTCCAAGCATACGCCCACGTCGATCAAACTGCGGTGCTGTGGATGTACTGGCACGACTTAGACAATTGGCCTCACTTCCGCCGTGAAGTGATGGATGCCTTTAGGTATCAGCACCAACGTAAATTGCTGTGGCTGAGTGCCTTGGGACAACGGCGCACAATTGACCGGCTGTTAGGATTCCTCACACTGTTGATTGAGGAATATGGAGAACCCTCCATGAGCGAAACAGACCCCGATGTGATTCGTGGCTACGCTCTGCCCTTCCCCTTGACCCATGCCCAAATTGGTAGCGCTATCGGTTCAACTCGTGTTACTGTCACTCGCTTGATGGGCAAGCTGCGTCAACGTGGCTTGATCCTGACCCAAGGAGACAATCTCATTTGCTTGCCGGCAGACTCGATTAATCGAGTTAACTAAAACGCAGTTCAGAGCTGATGACAAGAAGCCACAGTAAGTTAGAGTCAGCAACACCTACTTGCTGCTTGGTTTAAACAATCTGTTTGACCACCACAAACAGATTGCGCTTGATTGGGTAATATGTTGATTCAAAAATCTCAATGCTCAATTTTTTCGATTTACCAAAACATTTAAAAGGGAGAATAAATGTTTTGGTAATAAATCAAAGAGTCTATAGCCCTTGCGTCCGCCCCAACGGCAAGGGCTAATAGCATATTGAAGTTCTGAGTGCTGCATTAACACTGTTCTAACTGATATGAATACAGCTATAAAATAACAATTGTTGAACTTTACGCAGTCTTTTTACACAGACTCAGCACTCCTGGAAGGGCGGGTTTACTAAGAATTTCGATGAACCACAGATTGATTGCTTGAACCCGCCCCTACGCACTCAACACTTATCATAGTGGTTCAAAGTCATAGCCAGTACGTGAGCGTTTACCAGGAACTATTTTCACTAATTGAACAGGACTGGTGCGATCGCCTGAAGGTAAGAATCGAATCGCACCAGAAGCACCCATAGCAGAGAAGTTAGATGCGGAAAGTGCTTGTTGTACCCCCAAACGCGTCGGATTTTGTTCTAAGGCGGCAATGAGGGCAACAGTGGCATCATAAGCCATAGCAGTTCGCCAACTGACATCACCACCCCACAACTGCCGAGACTTTTGGGGAAATTCTGAATTGCGGTCGCCTTCAATGTGCCAGGGAACAGCTACCACCATTCCAGAGGCTTGTTCTCCACCAACTTCTAAAGTTTTCACGGTGTAAACATCATCTCCTCCCAGTAGACTTAACCGTTTTTGGTTAATTTGTACTACTTGCAAAGCTCTATCAAGAGTTTCAGTGTTAGTTGCGAACATCAAAACTTCTGCACCTTGCTGGGTAGCTTGTTCTAGACTTTTTGCCGCACTAAAATTGCCCGGTGACAAATCAAATTCGCTCGAAACTTGTCCGCCTTCCAAGGAAACAGATGAAACAAATTCCGTTTTCAAAGATTGACTGTAATTACTTTGGGAATTAAAGAAAACCGCCGCCTGTTTTTTCTGCAAATTTTTGACCATATAATTAGCCAAGCTTCTAGCAGCCATAAAATCACTAGGCACTGTGCGGAAAATGTAGGGGCTAAAATTAGTAATTTTCACAGAAGTGCTAGTAGGAGAAATGGCTACCAGTTTCCCGCTACTATATATATCCCCTGCGGCTAAAGTCGTATCACTGGCATTAGGCCCGACTACGCCTAAAACATCGGCATTTTTAACTAAGCTAGCAGCGATTTGTTTAGAGATTTCAGGATGGTCATCATCATTCGCTATCCCTACCTTTAAAGGCACTCCCTTAATTCCGCCAGAGGTGTTAATGGCATTTTGCGCTTGGGCGATGCCACGTAAAATTTCTAAAGCAGAATTGGGAGCAGTCCCTAACGGTACAGATGCAACAATGCTATAACTTTTAGCTGAAGCAATCCGGGCATTATTGAGATATATTAGTGCCGTGGGGTCATTACGCTTGAGTTTTAAGGATTTTTCTAAACTAGCGATCGCCTGGGGATAATTTTGATCCGCGAAGGCTTGTATCCCCTGTTTTTTATCTGGAGTCACTTCACCGGTAACTAAAGTTTTTTCTCCAAAACTAATGCGGTCGGCAATGGATTGATTATCTGTTGTTGGTAAATTATTAGCAGACTGGTTTTGAGGAAATATTTGGTCTTTAAAAAACCATAGACCACCACCCACTAATCCTAATGTAACCAGCAGAGACAAAACAAGTACAGTAGTTTCGTTTTTATTAGACATAGAATATTTCTAAGTTGTGAATTATAGGATCAAAGATAATAATTTAAAAATTAGGCGAAATATAGCTGTAACTGAAATAGCTACTAATCCAGCCGCAATTGCTAGCAGTGCAATTTCCTGAATTTGAATACCATGCCGCAAAAAGGGAACAAAAAACATAATTGCGGCGGTAATTCCCGGAATTATCAATAAATCAAATTTTTCAATCCATCGCCTGGTTTGGGCAACAATTAGAATGCCTAAAATCACAGCCGAAACTGCTAAGGAAATTGTGAATGATCGAGATAAACTAAAAAGAGCGATCGCTATTAATGCTCCCTCAACGCCACTAAAAGCTGCTCCACCCAATAATTCCCAAGTTGAAAAAGCTGGTTGAGATTTTACTTTCTGAAGTTTTGGCTGTGGTGGTTGCTGTACCTGAGATTGCGGTTGTTGCTGTGGTGGTTGTTGTACCTGTGGTTTCTGTTGTGGTTGCGGTGGAGATGATGGTAAAACAGTTGGGGGGATTAATTGGTGATTCAGGGCTGTAAGAACATCATCAGCTGACTGAAAGCGTTGATTAGCCGCAGCTAAGAGCATTTTGTCTAAAACATCAGCCAGATGAGAACTGACTTTTACTTGCGATCGCCATTTCCACTGATTAGTATAAGCATCAAACAGCTGAGTTGCTTCCTGTCCCGTGAGCAAGTTGAGAATAGTTACAGCCAAAGCGTATAAGTCTGTAGAGGGAAAAACTTGATTTCCAGACATTTGCTCAGGCGGGGCAAATCCCATAGAATAAATTCCTGTAGACTTACCAGTTTCCGTTAAATTAGCATTAGTTACTTGCTTAACTGCACCGAAATCTAGCAGAAAGAGTTTGCCATCACGACGACGCATGATATTGGAAGGTTTAATATCTCTGTGAATAATATTTTTATCATGGACAAACTGTAAAACCTTAAGAATTTCTTGTAGTACCTCCAAAATAGCCTCTTCTGAGAAATTCCCAGTTTGAATTAATTCCTCCTCCAAGTTTTGCCCATCAATATATTCTTGTACCAAGTAAAAAAACTGGTCTTCTCTTCCTGCTTGCAAGCTATTAACTGTAACTGGAAAGAAGGCAAATAAATCAGGTATTTGTTCGTGTTCGCTACCTATTTGGGCTAAAACTTCTGCTTCTCTCTCAAATAGCTTTTGTGCTTTTTCTAGTTGAGTTGGGGACAAACTGCCCGCAGGTTGAAACTGCTTAACTACGCATTTACGCATTCCAGGTATGCGGCGATCGCGTGCTAAAAAGGCTGTACCAAAACCCCCTCTGCCTAGCAATTTAGTTGGTACGTATCGACCATCAAGTAACAGTGGCATCCCACAGGTTGTACAGTATTTTTGCTGGGTTGTTTTCAGTTTTGTCGTATCATCTAAATCTGCAAAAAAGTTTTCTGGGCGAGGGCAACTGGGACGAGTGCAGTAAATTTTCATGTTAGTGATTAGTCATAATAATTAGTAATTTATAATTCGTAATCCGTAATTTTTTTTGCTATCAATTAATCAATTTACTGGATACCACAAATAAATTGTATTTTCTAACTAATAACTTCAGTAATTTGCATTCTGGACTTATTAATTACGAATTACGAACTACGAATTAGTAATTATTTATTCATTAGTCATCTGCACAAAAAACAAGAGACTAATAATAACAGACTAATGACTAGATGTTAGCCTGCGTCAATAGAATTAGTGGTAGCTGCATCCAGTGTATTTATCACTAGCTTTGGTTGTGATAATTTTAACATATCTTGATTCCATTCTGGAGTAGCAAACTGAGGCAAAATCTCTCGACTAAAGGCTTCTGCCGCCTTGGAACGATAACGATTAGGATTAAAAATCATCCATAGCGTTCGCTTAACGACGACACCTTCAATGGGGGTACATCGTAGTACACCCATTTGTAATTCTTTAGCAATGGCTGAGGAGGAGACAAAAGCCGCTCCTAAGCCTGACTGCACGGCATTTTTGATAGCTTCTATGGAATTGAGTTCCATTTCAAATTTAAACCGTCTGGTATCAATATCAGAGCGTGCTAATACCTGATCTATCACCTTACGGATAGTTGACTGAGAATCGAGAGCAATGAATTGTAATTTATATAGGTCTTCTTTCTGAATTTTTTCCAGTTTTGCAAAGGGATGAAATATCGGTAAAATCAGCACTAGTTCATCTTCGGCGTAGGGCATCACTTCCAACGATTCTGCCAATTCAGCCGGGATTTCACCCCCGATAATCGCCAAATCAACTTGTCCATTAGCTACACTCCAAGCGGTGCGCCGGGTAGAGTGGACGTGTAACTGTACAGCCACATCTGGATATTTTTGCCGGAACATCCCGATCATTTGAGGTAACAGATAAGTGCCAGTGGTTTGGGAAGCACCGACAATTAAAGTACCACCTTGGAGATTTTGTAAATCTTCAACAGCACGGCAGGTTTCTTGACACAGACTGAGGATTTTTTCACCGTAGCTTAAGAGTAAATGCCCAGCTTCGGTTAATTGTGCGCGACGACCTCCACGGTCGAATAAAGGCACATCCAACTGTCGTTCTAAATTTTGGACTTGTAAACTCACCGCAGGTTGGGAGACGTAAAGACTATCAGCAGCGCGCTTGAAGCTTCCTTCTGCGGCGATCGCTTTCAGGATACGTAACTGATCTAAAGTAAAAGGAAGGTCAGACATAAGGCTCAACCCACAAATTTTGAAAGGAGCAGCTTTGGCAACAAATCAATCCGCTACGCGGAGTCGTTAGTCATTAGTCATTAGTCCTTAGTTAACCACACCCACAATAGCTTGAGTGATATAGCCTGGGATATGCTTGGAATGCAGTCCTCAGCTATTAGTTTTTATACCCATTATGATCTGAGTATGCACCCCCAATGACTAATGACTACTTAATCAAGTTTTGCATCTGGCTACGGAGCTTGATTTATTGCATCTTCAACTTGGAGGCTTTACTCGAAAAAGACAGTACCACAACATCTTGACTAAAGTCTCCTGGGGAATACTTTGTGGTATTGGTTGTACTGAGTTAAATTTTTGTTAAATTACTTCACCTATGTATACGATGTCAAATTCTTGGCTTACACCCAGTCATTTTGTCATGTTGGGGTTACAATTAGCTTTCGCGATCGCTCACAGTGGGGGAGCCGCCCTCCGTCCTTGGGCAGAAAAACGCATAGGACCAAGGCTTTATCGCATTTGCTTTGCATTAGTTAGTTTACCGTTAGCTGTAATCTTAATTATTTACTTTTTCAATCATCGCTATGATGGCTTGCAACTTTGGTTCGTGCAAGCAGTGCCGGGAGTTAGGGAAGTAGTTTGGGTATTGTCAGCAATTTCCTTTTTATTTTTGTATCCTGCCACCTTTAATTTACTAGAAATTGCCGCTATTCAAAAGCCCCAAGTCTACCTGTTCGAGACAGGAATTATTCGTATTACCCGCCATCCTCAAATGGTAGGACAAATAATTTGGTGTTTTGCCCATACCCTCTGGTTAGGTACTAGCTTTACCCTGGTTACTTCCATTGGGTTGATTTTGCATCACTTATTTGGAGTTTGGCATGGCGATCGCCGTCTTGCAGCCCGCTATGGTGAGTCCTTTGAAATGGCTAAACAAAGGACATCAATTATTCCTTTCCAAGCCATTATTGATGGTCGTCAATCTATCAAATGGCAGGAATTTCTCCGCCCAGCCTATTTAGGCGTAGGAATTTTTATTGCTCTACTTTCGTGGGCGCACCCCATGTTACTTGTAGCGACTAGTAGGATACAATGGTAGTTTGAAATGATCCCCACTATCAAAAGAAAATATAAGTTAGGGGACATTTACCCTATTCAACTGCTACCAAATCAATGTAGGATAAATTTAAATAAGCTGTCAGTGGGGGTGCGCTCAGTCGGGTTGAGATTTTGCAGTAGTGTGTTGCTAGCACCGCAGGGCGTTCGTCAAAAGGGAGCCTCCAACACGCTACGCGAACAAAAGTCAAAAGTTAAAAAGCTGATTATATAGGCTTTTCATTGACTGGGAATAATTAATCTATTTACGCCGTGCTGTACTAGTTTTTTGTCAGAATGAAAATCAACACTGGAATAGTTGCATAATTCATGGTTTCCTCAAAGCTGAATCTGAGGAAATGACCGGCTGGCAAATTCTTGCTACTGATAGCTAGTTTAATATCAAAACCTTATAAATCTTAGAGGCGTCATGGTGTTGTCGGTTAGTGAACGGACATTTACTCAAGAAGTTTTACAATCTCCAATTCCTGTTTTAGTTAATTTTGAAGCACCCTGGTGTGGCCTGTGTCGCATTATTCACCCTCTGTTGTTGCAATTTAATGCTCAATGTGGTGACAAAATTAAGCTAGTAGGGGTTAACGCTGATGATAATTTTAAACTGGCTAACACTTACCGATTAACGTCACTACCAACTTTACTGTTGGTGGAAAATGGCATAATTCGGCATCGTCTAGAAAATTTCCGTGGTAAAGAAGATTTACGTCTGGCTTTAGAAGAAATTAAACTTACTTACAACAACCGTTCTCAAACATACAACAATCTCACAACAGCAGACTTAGAATATCGTTCAGCTTAAGCAAAGTACTTCCTTCCTAGCTGACTGAGTGCTGAGTAATAATTAGACTCAAAAATCAAGATTCAATAACTAGGTCATCGTCCACAAATATAAAACCATGCTTAATTACCCCACCTAATCAGCTTTGAGTGGGGTATTTTATCCTCAAGGGTGTGTGTCACAATTATTAACAGTTCCGCCTTAGTCAAGAATACTAAAAGTAAGCGTCAGTGATGGAAGTAATCTATGAATATGCCTGGCTAATTCCAGTATTTCCGCTTTTAGGGGCGATGCTGGTTGGTCTAGGATTAATCTCTTTAAATCAGGTGACAAACCGCCTGCGACAACTCAACGCTGTATTGATCATCTCCATGATGGCAGCAGCCATGAGTTTATCGTTGGCCTTGCTGTGGAGTCAAATTCAAGGACACGCTCCTTACCTCTATACCCTCGAATGGGCAGCAGCAGGCAATTTTCACTTGAGTATGGGCTACACTATCGACCACTTAACAGCCGTGATGCTGGTGATTGTGACGACGGTGGCCTTATTAGTCATGGTCTATACCGATGGCTATATGGCTCATGACCCAGGATATGTCAGGTTTTACGCCTATCTCAGCTTATTTGGTTCCTCAATGTTGGGTCTAGTCATTAGCCCCAACTTGGTACAGATTTACATCTTCTGGGAACTAGTGGGGATGTGTTCTTACTTGCTGGTCGGCTTTTGGTACGATCGCAAAGCCGCAGCCGATGCTTGTCAAAAAGCATTTGTCACTAACCGGGTGGGTGACTTTGGTCTGCTACTGGGCATCCTGGGACTGTTCTGGGCGACAGGAAGCTTTGATTTTGGTGTGATGGGCGATCGCCTAGCACAACTGGTAGAAACAGGTTCTATCAGCAATTTTCTCGCCATCTTATTGGCGATTTTGGTGTTCTTAGGGCCAGTGGCCAAATCCGCCCAATTTCCTCTCCACGTCTGGCTACCAGATGCAATGGAAGGCCCTACCCCGATTTCAGCCCTGATTCACGCCGCCACAATGGTAGCAGCCGGGGTGTTCCTGATTGCCCGGATGTACCCCGTATTTGAACACGTCCCAGTCGCCATGAACGTCATTGCCTTTACTGGGGCATTTACGGCGTTTTTGGGGGCTAGCATTGCCATGACCCAAAATGACATCAAAAAGGGTCTAGCATACTCCACCATCTCCCAATTAGGCTACATGGTGATGGCGATGGGATTAGGCTCATACAGTGCGGGATTATTTCACCTGATGACTCACGCCTACTTTAAGGCGATGTTGTTCTTGGGTTCTGGTTCCGTGATTCACGGTATGGAAGGCGTTGTTGGTCATGATGCCGTTTTAGCGCAAGATATGCGCTTGATGGGAGGAATGCGAAAGTATATGCCCATCACCGGCATTACCTTCTTGATTGGTTGCTTGGCAATTTCTGGTGTGCCACCTTTTGCCGGTTTTTGGTCAAAAGATGAAATTCTCGGTAAGGCTTTTGAAGCCAGCCCCCTGCTGTGGTTGATTGGCTGGTTAACTGCCGGCATCACCGCTTTCTATATGTTTAGAATGTACTTCATGACATTTGAAGGCAAATTCCGGGGAACGGACGAGAAAATCAAGGCTAAACTCAAAAAAGCCGCCGCTCCACTGATTGTGGAATTAGATTCAGCCGCACTAGCACCTAATTTTGGTCCAGGGGCGATGAAACAAGGAGAATTGGCAGCAAATGCTCATGACTCCCACGAACATCACAGCGATACTCCCCATGAGTCGCCGTGGACGATGACTTTGCCTTTGGCGCTGTTGGCGATTCCTTCAATGTTGATTGGTTTGCTGGGGACACCTTATGCCAATTACTTCGAGGAGTTTATTTTCCCGCCTAGCGAAACCCTCGCCGAAGTTTTGGAAAAAGCTGCTGAGTTCAACCCGACGGAATTTTACGTCATGGCGGGGGCTTCAGTGGGTATTTCCTTGATTGGCATTACCTTGGCTTCGCTGATGTACTTGCGGGGTAAAATTGACCCAGCTGCGATCGCATCTCAAATCAAACCACTTTACGATCTATCCCTCAACAAGTGGTATTTCGATGACATTTACCATCGTGTCTTTGTTCTGGGCTTACGTCGCCTAGCCAGACAAGTGATGGAAGTTGACTTCCGCGTGGTAGATGGTGCTGTTAACCTCACAGGCTTTTTCACCCTCGTTAGTGGTGAAGGTCTGAAGTACCTAGAAAACGGTCGCGCTCAATTCTATGCCTTGATTATTTTTGGGGCGGTTTTGGGTTTAGTGATTGTCTTCGGTGTAACCTAGTTTTTTCAGGGGTGGGCGGCTGTCCGCCCCGACATTATTTTTTATTTCACGCAGAGGCGCAGAGTCGCAGAGAGTTGCGTTTGAAAAGATGACAAGATTTTTGGCATTGCTGATTTTAAATATGAATTAGGTTCGCGCACTAGCGAAGCGAAGCACGAAGTGCGTTAGGCGCAAAGGTAGGAAGAAAATTAAGGTAATTTTGACATTTCATAATTGATATTGGTCTTTCTAGTAGAGATAAATTAGTCGTTGTAGTTTACACAGAACGTCAATCAAATATTGGCATTACTTAGTTGCCGTAAAGCTACAAACGCAGAAAAGAAAATCTATGAACAATATGAACGCTGAACAGTCAGATAGCGAAGATAATGAAATGCTCCCAGAATACGATAATAATCTAAAAATAGCCTATTTTAATGTAGAGCAGATGGCACACTTGCTCTGTGGGAGGCAATTATGGTAGGGGCGGGTTCATAGATATCATTCAACATCAACGAGGATATGAGTAAACCCGCCCTCCTGTGGGGCTGTGAGTTGGTTTTGGAATTTTGTCATGCCCTAAGCACCCTGGCGGTTGCTATAGCTGGCAGTTTACCTGTTGGCGGATAATTCTGGCTTGTAGATGTGGTCTAGGTGACTTGGGACGATGGGGGATTGCCAATTTGATTAAATCAACCTAACAATGAAGGGAAAAGTGCAAAAAAACTGTTACTTAATAACTAGTGACTTTTTGCCAAACATAATTCTGATTGCAGACGAATTGCGATGAATACAGTTAATTTCCCGTGGCTGACGACCATTATTTTGTTACCGATAGCCGCGTCGCTACTGATTCCGATCATCCCAGATAAAGACGGCAAAACAGTGCGCTGGTATTCCCTGATTGTGGGGTTAATAGATTTTGCACTAATTGTTTACGCTTTTTCTAATGCTTACGACTTCTCCAATCCAGATTTACAGATGGTGGAGAGTTACCCCTGGGTGACTCAACTGGATTTAAATTGGTCAGTAGGGGCTGATGGCTTGTCCATGCCTCTGATTATTTTGACTGGGTTTATTTCCACGCTGGCGATTTTAGCAGCTTGGCCTGTAACGTTCAAGCCAAAACTATTTTATTTCTTGATTCTGGCGATGTATGGCGGTCAAATTGCCGTGTTCGCCGTTCAGGATATGCTGTTATTTTTCTTGGTGTGGGAACTGGAACTGGTACCCATCTACTTTCTGTTGTCGATTTGGGGAGGCAAAAAGCGACAATATGCAGCGACTAAATTTATTTTATACACTGCTGGTGGATCGCTGTTTATTTTGCTGTCTGCCCTGACAATGGGATTTTACGGCGATACGGTGACTTTCGATATGCGCGCGTTGGCTTTGAAGGATTTCGCCCTCAATTTTCAGTTAGCCTTATACGCTGGGTTTCTGATTGCTTATGCAGTCAAGTTGCCGATTATTCCCCTGCATACGTGGCTACCAGATGCCCACGGTGAAGCTACAGCCCCCGTGCATATGTTGCTAGCCGGGATTTTGCTGAAAATGGGCGGTTACGCCTTAATTCGCATGAATGCCCAAATGCTGCCCGATGCCCATGCTTATTTTGCCCCTGTGTTAGTGGTTTTGGGGGTAGTAAATATCATCTACGCCGCCCTGACATCTTTCGCCCAGCGCAACCTGAAGCGAAAAATTGCCTACTCCTCAATTTCTCACATGGGGTTTGTCCTGATTGGGATTGCTTCGTTCACCGATTTAGGATTGAGTGGCGCAGTTTTACAAATGGTTTCCCACGGGTTGATTGGGGCGAGTTTGTTCTTCCTTGTGGGGGCGACTTATGACCGGACACACACCCTAATGTTAGATGAAATGGGTGGTGTTGGTAAGAGGATGAAAAAGATTTTCGCTCTGTTCACGACTTGTTCAATGGCTTCTTTAGCATTGCCAGGAATGAGCGGTTTTGTTGCAGAATTAATGATCTTTGTCGGCTTTGCCACCAGCGATGCTTATAGCTCCACTTTTAAAGTTATCGTGGTGTTTTTGATGGCTGTTGGAGTAATTTTAACTCCAATTTATTTACTGTCGATGTTACGCGAAATTTTCTATGGTGAAGAAAACGAAGAATTAGTTTCTCACCAAGCTTTGATTGATGCTGAACCCCGCGAAGTGTTTATCGTTGCTTGTTTGTTAGTGCCAATTATTGGGATTGGGTTTTATCCCAAGTTACTAACTCAGATGTACGACGCGACAACTGTACAGTTAACAGCAAGGTTGCGTGATTCTGTGCCGACTTTAGCACAGCAAAAAGAAGTGCCTCAAATTTCTTTGAGTGCGCCGGAACTTGTTCGTTAATTAACGCTAGTTTAAATTAATGTTTCTCTTGGAGTGGGTTTTTTAACCCGCTCTTTTTTGTTAACGTGAGTTCGATAACCTCTCCCCAACCCCTCCTCGCAAGCGAGAAGGGGGTTGGGGTGGGGTTCAAGTACCTACTAAAGTAGAAAACGCGTTCGCTGTTCTTTTTTATTACATTTTCCCGTGCTGCATTACTTGTTGCAGATGGTGGCGAACTTCTTGCGCTTGTTCTACTTCCGATTGTCGCAATTTTTGAAATAATTCTACACAGGGCTGAGAGTTAATTTCCTGTGCATCTTTGATGTAGCAATCATAAGCTTTTACTGCTTCCGCTTTATTGTGCAGTACAGTGATAAAGTCATACTCTAGGTTGCTAATTGGTTGTTGTGATTGTCCGTTACCTGTAGCCATAATTTTATTCTCCTTGAGGTGACTAATTAATTTTTACTCATCCTCAAAGATTTATTCATCTCTCCAAAAGCGTAGGAAAAGATACGCCTAAAAGAACTTTTACACGGTGTTTTAAACTTCCTGGTTTTTGGATAATATCTACCACCTAGCAGATGCGTCAAAGCCTTTTTACTGGTAAATTTTGGCTATAGATATAAGTAAGTCAGCTAAAGCCTCTACATCTGTGGTTGATGATTTTTTCAGCTAAAAACAATCGATTATCGTCATATTGATGCGAATTCTAGAATCCATGCTCATCTTGCCTTTCTATACCTTCTAAATGGGTAATAGGGCAAAATTTTGTGTTAGCACTCATGCAATCCATGTGTGGTATTTTGGCACATACAAGTAGTAGAGTAGCCAAAACAAGCAGCAAACCACAAATTGCTGCTGTTTGAATCCAAGAAGTCTCCAATACTCCGTGAACTACTACTTCCCGTAAGAGTGATACAATAGTGACTTCAACTGCTACCCCCACTGAAATACTATGTTCTTGCAAGTAGACCATGAGTAGCCGAAATAACTCGACCAAAATTAACACAAATAATACTTTAGCCGTCACAAGTTTATAATCTAGTGACTGTACGATGTCCATAAATATGCCCCACAACTGGATCAGCATGACGGCAAACAAACCCAAACACAAGACAATCACAATCAAGTCTTGGAAAGCTTCCATGTTGCGAACAATTGTGTGTCTATCCAGCCAGCGATCGCAAAATAAAAATCGACTCTTGGAACGCTTGTACATTTACTTTTCTATTTCCATCTGGTCAAGTTCCGACCATACTAGTTATTCCACCTATTAATCTCATAATATGTAAAATTAATAAATTGCGCCTCAGCGAGGTTGGTAATTTAAATTTTGTGCCTGTTGCAACAATTGTTCGGCATTTTTAGCCCATTGGGAATTACCTTGAATATTGTATAAATCCCTGGCATATTGTAAAACTTGCGTTGCTTGTGCATACTGCTGCTGCTGCATAAAAACCAACCCAGCCCCATAATAAGCATTGGGATAATTAGCATTAGCTTCGGCTGATTGTCTAAAAGCTGCTAATGCTTCTGTTAGTTTGCCTTGATTAAACAAAATTGTCCCCAGATTATAATGAGCTTCTGGATATTTGGGATTAATTTTAATTGCTTGGCGAAAAGCATCTCTAGCTTGATTAATTTTACCTTGCTGGAGATAAGACATTCCTAAATGATAAGGAGCTTCTGGGGCATTTTTACTATACTCCATAGCTTTTCTAAAAGATGCGATCGCTCTATCCCAATCTCGTTGCTGTTGTCGTGCTAATCCCAAGTTATAGTGGGCAAAACCCAGCTTTGGTTCCAGTTCTAAGGCGCGTTCTAAGTAATCAACTGCTTGCTGTAAATTATTTCCTTCTAATAATGCTCCACCTAAGTTAGCAAAGGCGGGAGCAAACTTGGGATCAGCTTGTGTGGCTTGATAAAAGGCATCAGCCGCCGGCTTTAATTGCCCTGTTTGTCGCAGTGCTAACCCTAAATTATAATGGGCTGCTGCCAAATTTGGCTCTAGTTGAATTGCTTGCTGAAAAGCGGCGATCGCATCTGGTATTCTTCCCGCCTGAATTGCCTGTAAACCTTGATTGAGCAAAGTTGTAGATGTTGGTAAACTATATTGGGCTAATAAAGTTGTAGAGTAACTGGGTAATGGCAAAAGCATACTTTCACCCAGCATTAATAAACTTACTATCCCCATAATTTGGTATTTATAGAATGATAATCCCATTAATTTTTTCACTTGAAACAGTTTGATTAAATATTTTCTACTTCAGGATATTTTTACAAAAATTCAAAATTTGTATGCAGATTTATGTGACTAAATATTGTTTTAACATAATTTTTACGACCAAATAAAATTTGCTAGACTGTTGGTGAGATGATTGGCACAACTGGGACAATGTATCTGCATATCACCAGCAGAGATGCAAAACTTGATTATTGGTTTTTTCCCATCAGCGTATGACAATCTCTAAAATGTTTTTTCCAGGCAATAGTAATATTTGCTACAGCAAGCATAGTTAACAATGTGTATTTAGCAACGTGTATTGACATCTGTCTGATATATTGACTAAATATAGGACTACTATTTGATTTTTGTTGGCGTAGCCTGCGCTTTGCGCTTACAAACCCTACTGGACTTAACTTTTTTGATAAATTAACCTGGATTTCTATCTTACTCAAGACAATGGGAACATTGTATGATGATTAGACTGTTTTGAGATGTATCTAATTTGTCTGCCCTCCATAAAAGTACAGAGTTATTTTCCCCTAATTATTTCGTTAGATGTAGAAATGATAATTTTCCCACATGACTGGGGATAGGTTGTCTTTCTTTACTTGCATACTTTGATTGAGCAGCTATAAAAAAACAATATGCTTAACAAAATTCGCCGTTTCTGGAGTCATTTTTTTAATAAGTCTAGAAAAATCAATAATGAACCACTCAATAAAGTGAGTTTGGTTGTCCTGATTGTGATTGATATCTTTATATTAATCAATGTTTTTACAGGATTAGATGATATTAGTAGATGGTATATCAGCCCATCACAGGCTTATCCCTGTTATTCCCAATGGCAAAATTACAAAAGTCAAACTACTACAGGTAAAGACTACGAAATTATCCAAAGTTCATTGTCTGGTAGATATAATGAACTGAGTCAAGAGCAAATTTACCAACAAACTCAAGAGAGACATCTGGGTAAGGTTTCGCCAACGTGCTTGCAGTATGCTAAATATCAAGATCAGATTAATATCCCCCCAAACCAGCAAATTATCCAAAATATTGAGCAGAAGCAAAGTCAGATTGCTCAGTTGGAACAAAGCAATAGCAATATTCGTAGTCAATATGACTCCACACTTTTAGAAAAAATTGCTGGTCAGTCGCGGGAACAATCAATTAATCTAGTCGGTGCGGAAAAGGCTAAACAAGAGTTAGACCAAAATAATCGTCAAATTTCTATACGGAAACAAGAAATTTCTAGTTTAAAAAATCAACTGCTTGCTAAACCGGAAAGTATTAATTTTTTAAGCTTTCTGAAAGATGATAGTGATTTTAATCAAGTTAAAGCAAATTATCAGCAAGCGTCTTTTTGGTATCCAAGTATCCAACTAGTTTTTCAGTCCCTATTTCTTGTTCCACTGATTCTGGTGGCCTTGTCGGTTCACAACTTTGCTCAACGCAGAGAATATGGACTAGTCTCCCTGATTAGTTGGCATTTGCTGGTGATCTTTTTTCTGCCGCTAATTTTCAAAGTCTTTGAATTTCTACAAGTTGGTGTATTATTTACATTTATCTTTGATATTCTTAATACTCTTTTAGGTGGGTTGCTATTCCTGATCAGTTATGTTTATATTTTACTGATCCCAGTTGTGGGTTTTGGAATTATCCAACTTTTCCAAAAAGTTATCTTGAATACTAAAGCACAAGCAGTGAGAAGAGTTCAAGACTCACGCTGTATTAACTGTGCTAAAAAAATTCGGCCGCATGATACATACTGTCCCCATTGTGGATATTACCAGTATGTTGAATGCCCAAACTGCCATAATCTGACTTACAAGTATCTCTCTCACTGTCATCATTGTGGGACTGTGCAAGATGATAGTCATCATCACGTCTAATTGGCGATCGCTATCCTTACATCTGTTTTCATGTATTTGAACCACATCTGTCGTAGGGGCGCAAGGCCTTGCGCCCCTACCGTGTGGTCTATTTACCTGAAAATACCTGTAAGTTGGTCAGATTGGCAGTTTTATGGCTAAAGCTACGAAGTTTTACCCTGATCAGGGTGCTGATAAATTAAACTGTGTTAAATAATGTTAGATAATGTTAAATTGAGCAAACTATGTCGTAGCCAGGGGTAAATTTGTGACTATTAACCTGTAAATATTTACGTTTTCTTACTTAATCAACTACAAAATTATCTTTTTTTAAGGATGCAAATAACACAAATTTTGTTTATTGTCAATAAAATTTCTGGGGGCTGCAAATTTTTCCCTCGTGATCATCTGGGCAAGAATAATTGGGAAATTATGCTATAGTTGAGGACTTTTGCGGCGGGAGGATAAGCGATCGCCTGTGGTCTTGGCTAGAGTCAAATATGCTACGTGTCAACCACAATAAATTAAAGATGCCACTGCTACTGATCTGAGTTACGATGCGAATTATAAGTTGGGAAAATTTGTGTGTCTTATACTATACTTTTCCTTAAAATATTATTGATTGTAGGATCACTTACTATATCATTCCCAGCGTAAATAAAATTTACCTGCACGTGTTAGTGCAGCTGCTGCAACGGGAAAACTTAAATATGTAGCTAAACGTGGTTTTAGCAGTCAGTTTTGAACGCTATATCTATTATGAGACAGTTCTGACAGGAGATAAAAAAAAATTGGCAACCGATGATTAACTCTGTCACACTACGACTAACTCGGCAAATTGCACTGCCCTAGAGCAATTGGCCATCTGCACAAGCGATTGAGTCTAATTAGTGTGAGTAAATATTTTGACATTCAGCACTTATGTAGCAAAATAGCTTTATTACTCAAAATGCTCTGCTCTTACCTGACTCAGAAACATTTCCACCTAATACTTCGATTATTCTTTATCCGACTGCCGTTGCTGCAGGAAAGCAGTGCATGAAATCTCAAGTAAACAGTAAGCCTAAAATTTTAGTTGTTGACGACGAACCCGACAACCTTGACTTGCTCTACCGCACTTTTTGTCGCGATTATCAGGTGCTAAGAGCTATCTCTGGCCCGGCGGCACTGGATTTGCTAGAGCAAGAAGGAGATGTTTCTGTGATCATCTCAGATCAGCGAATGCCGATCATGAGTGGTACAGAATTTTTAAGTCAGACAGCAACTCAATATCCAGATATTATTCGCATTATTTTAACTGGTTATACTGACGTTGAAGACCTAGTTGAAGCAATTAACTCTGGTAAGGTGTTCAAATATGTCACCAAACCTTGGGAATCGGACGAACTCAAAGCCGTAGTCCGACAGGCGCTAGATACCCATAACGTCCTTAAAGCCCGCACCCGCGAACTAACACGCACCCTCCGCCGGGAATCACTGCTGAATGCAGTGACAAATACCATCCGCAGCGCCCTAGATTATCGGCAAATTTTACAAACAATTGTGAATACAGTGGGTGATCTTTTGGAGGTGGACGTTTGTCTCTTACGTCCCTTTCAAGATGGGCAATTGATAGATGAAGGATTCATCTACCAGAAAGTTGTTTCCTCATCCTCCCATCCCCCCATACCCCCCGTCTCTGTTCTAGCTCACACTGTTTGGGAAACTCGCGAAGTTCAGGTAATTTACGATGTAGCCGGTGATCAGCGCATTCATGGGGAAACATCCGAACTTTATCAACGATCTGAAGCTTTTGCTACAGCGAACATCTGTTCTAGTTTGATCGTACCCCTGATTTGTCAACAGGAATTGATGGCAGTCTTGGCCTTACACCAGTGTTTTCAATCTCGATCCTGGGATAAGGATGAAATACATCTGGTACTGATGGTAGTGGATCAGGCAGCCTTAGCTTTGTCTCAATCTTATGCCTACGAGCAGGTACGCGCCCTTGCAAAGAGAGAATCTTTAATTAATACCATTACAACGGCGATTCGCTCTAGCTTAAATCCGCAAGATATATTTGCAGCTATTACTCAACAATTGGGACAAGCCTTAGAAGTTAATGGCTGTATGTTGTCTTTATGGGGAGAGGAAGATGAGTTTGTCGATTGTGTGGGCTTGTATAATAGTTCTCTCAATCCTGAAAAGCCAGTTGTAAACAGTCATGTCTTGGCCAAGCGGGTAGCAGCAACACTAGCACCGATTGAAAAGAGTCCGATCCTGCAAGAAATTTTGCGGACACAGGAGCCAGTAGTAATTAACGATATCAGCGATTGTGCTTTAGAAATTAAAGATGTCGATTTGCCTTTGGATATTCCAGCGCGATCGCTCATGGTAGTTCCCCTACTGGCTGATGGGAAATGTAACGGTAGTATTACTCTCCAAGAAGGTAGTAAAATACGTAAGTGGTTAGCATCCGATATTGAACTAGCTCAAGCAGTAGCAGCTCAAGCGGCGATCGCCGTGCAGCAATCACGCTTATACCAAAAAACTCGTGAGCAAGCCGAGCGCTTGTTACAACTAGATAAACAAAAAACCGAATTTTTCCAAAATATTTCCCATGAATTCCGCACTCCCATTACCTTAATTCAAGGGCCTTTAGAGTCTGCGGTAGCGGCTGGGGAAGGATTATCTAATCAACAAAGTGCGATCGCCCTGCGGAACTCCCGCCGCCTATTAAGACTGGTAAACCAACTACTAGATTTACAACGCCTCGATGCTGGCAAGATGCAACCCAGTTTCCATCCCTGTGATTTAGTCGAATTTGTCAACCAAATTGTAGAATCATTCCGTCCCTATGGTGAAAAGAAGGGACTGTATCTAGAGACTGAAATGAGTGAATGTCCTCAAGTCTACTTGGACATGGAAAAATTTGACAAAGTAGTGTACAACCTGCTGTCAAATGCTATGAAGTTCACTCCTGAAGGTGGCACAATCACCGTCAAGTTGCAATTAACAGATAGCCATTGCAAATTGCAAGTACAAGATACAGGAATTGGTATTCCTCAAGCACAAATGCCCCAACTATTTGAGCGCTTTCGTCAAGCCGAAGGTGCAGAAAATCGCTCCTATGAAGGTAGTGGTCTAGGTTTGGCTTTAGTCAAAGAATTAGTGGAAATGCATGGGGGCAAAGTCACTGTAGACTCAGTTTATGGAAAAGGTACAACTTTTACTCTCTGGCTGGTTACGGGCAATTCTCACTTACCTATAGAGCAAGTAGTAGAAACTCCTCTGGCATTAAATACAGCTCGCGCCAAAGTAGAATTAGCTGATTTAGAATTGATCGAAACAACCACAGAAAATATTGAAAATATTACAGAAAACCTATTATCAGATTCAGACAAACTACACACTATTTTGGTTGTAGACGACAATCCTGATTTGCGGAACTATGTATCTGATATACTGCGCCGCAACGGTTATCGAGTTGTCACGGCTCGTAACGGCTATGAAGGATTCAGTAAAACTCAAGAAATTTTACCCAACTTGATAGTTACTGATTTAATGATGCCGATGGTGACAGGATTAGAAATGATCGGGATGATTCGCGATCAGGATAATTTAAAAGGCACACCAATTATTTTACTCACAGCCAAAGTCGATGAAGAAACCCGCATTGAAAGTACAGAACATGGCGCGGATGCTTATTTAGCAAAACCATTTAATGATCGGGAACTTCTGGCAGAAGTGAGAAATCTTTTAGCATTGAAAGCCAATGAACGACGGGTTTTAGAACTAAATACTTACCTCACAGAATCCGTGCTTAAACGGTTTTTGCCGGCTGTATTGGTGAAAAGAGCCGCCGCCGGCACTTTAACTCTTGATTTGCGCCCAGAACCACGCTTGATTACAGTTTTATTTAGTGACATCGTGGGTTTTACCCAGCTATCAAATACTCTCAGATCCCGACGAGTGGCAGAGTTGCTGAATGAATATTTAGAAAGCATGACCAAAGTTGTGTTTAGTAATGGTGGTACTGTAGATAAATTTATGGGAGATGCCATTTTAGCTTTATACGGAGCGCCAGAAGAACTCACTCCAAACGAACAAGTACGTCGGGCTATCAGTACAGCCAGAGCCATGCAACGCTCACTAGTTAAGTTAAACAAGCGCTGGCAAGAGCAAGGTATCTTTGAAAATCACGAAGATGCAGGCGTACAGTTTCGCTGTGGTATCCACCAAGGCACAGCAGTTGTGGGGATGTTTGGTAGTGCTGAACGTGCCGACTATACAGCTATTGGTCCGAGTGTGAATATTGCTGCTAGGTTACAAGCTGCGGCTATTCCCGGTACTATTCTGGTTTCTGCGGCTGTGGCAGATTATTTACAAGAAGAAGAAATTACTAAAGGTAGTCCGTTAAAACTGAAAGGCATCGATGAAACAGTTCTCACCTTTGTTGTTACACCAGAAATGATGGCTAGTCGCTAAGATAGAAACTGAATTTTGCTCATTGCTCATGCTGCAAAATTTCCGAATCATTCTTGGGTTCAAATATGACATCATCGGTTACTGACAAAACGCCAATCCCAGCCAATGAACGGAGACGACACACAGATCCACCAAGTTTATGGATTGCGATCGCTATCAGTTCCGTTTCCTTGCATTTGCTGGTTTTCTGGTTTATGCGCTCATCTAATGTCTTTAAACCGTGGTTTCCTGAGCAAAACCAAACTATTGTTCCTATTGAATTTATCGAAATTTCTCCCACAGCAGAATCGCCAGATAAATCTAACTTAGAAGCTGAAATAGTCTCACCGAAATCATCAATATCGGCTCAAGAGTCTGCATCAGCGCCTTTACCAGAAACTTCTGTTGCACCAATTACACCTAGTTATCAGGACACTGAAACGATAAATTCTGATGCTAGTCTCTTCCGTGAAAGTGAAAGCACAATAGAAGCTTCTCCACCTGAAACTCCAGTTTTGCCGGAAGAAACCGTTTCAACACCAGTACCAACGCCAGTACCAACGCCGACACCAACAATTCCAGTCGGGGATCTCCCTTGGAACCGTCGTCAGGAAGTTGTACTAGGGCAAGGACAGGCACTACCAAGCGATATTCCATCTATTTCTTCCGAACTACCAAAACTTTCTGAAGCTGAACAAGCCGAAACGGCACGCATTCTGGAAGAGGAGGCTTTACCCACACCCACCGGCGAAACTGCTAACACTCCCGAAGAGGAAGCTTTACCTACACCCACCGGCGAAACTGCCAACACTCCCGAAGAGGAAGCTTTACCTACACCCACCGGCGCAACTGCCAACACTCCCGAAGAGGAAGCTTTACCTACACCCACCGGCGAAACTGCCAACACTCCCGAAGAGGAAGCTTTACCTACACCCACCGGCGCAACTGCCAACACTCCCACAGAGACAGGAGTGAGGGTGACATTTACTCCAGTAAATAAAACTGAAGTAGATCAATTAATTCTAGAGGGTAGAATCAGGCCAGATGGTCTACCCGATGTTCTCGCTGTACACAAGGGAAATAATACCAAAAATTTAGAGTTAAGCTATATTCCTGGGGATTCGGCAATTGAGCCGGTACAGTTACTAGCTAGCTTAGTAATTGATCAAAATGGCAACTTTCAACAAGCTCAAGTTTTAGAAATAGAACCAGCGAGATTACAAGATAAAAGAAGCTTATATGAGCAAGTTGTCAACAATTTTTTCATCAATGATCGGTTTTTGCCAGCACAGAATAACGATGGCACAAGACCAGAGTTGAGTAATCTGTTTATCCGCATCACCATTCAACCTGTTAATTGAGTTTGTAGAGAGGACTAAAGTCCTGACTACAAACCATCAATCAGCTTGGGGAGATTCATCCCATAACTTTGTAGTTTCACGTAAACTTTGGTGATTACCATTACCCAGAATTAAATGATCTAATAACGGGATGCCCAAAAGCTGCGCCCCTGCTAACAATTGACGCGTTAATTCTATATCTTCTTCGCTAGGTTCTACGTTACCTGAAGGGTGATTATGAGCAATAATTGCCCTTGTTGCTCCTTGACGAATGATTTCTCGAAATATATCACGGGGAGATGCTAAGGTTTCTGTGGCAGTCCCAATGGTAATTACTTGGGTTCCCAATAAGCGATTTTTGACATCTAATAGCAGCACTGCAAAACGCTCTTGACTTTGCCACATCAGGTCTTGACTAAGGGCAGCCGCAGCTACAATGGGGTTATCAATGGGTGTACTGTCTGAGGGACGAAATTGAAAGGCACGTTTCCCCAGTTCAATTGCGGCTAATATGGTTGTGGCTTTTGCTGGGCCAATACCGGGAATTTGCATTAATTCCGCCGGGGTGACTTCTCGAAGGACAGCTAAGGGGTCACGTTGGTGTTTACTAAGTTCCTGTAATAAATACTGCCCTAAACCCACGGCTGAAAGTTTTCCCGGCCCTTGACCAGTCCCTAACAGAATTGCAATTAACTCAGCTGTGGCTAAAATTTTGGGGCCGTGGGTCATTAAACGCTCACGCGGACGCTCATCCGTGGGGATATCGGCAATTCTGAGACAGTAGGTCATAGAGTAACTAAGAGAATGGTCACTTAGATAGAACTATCTTTATTTATCCCTTGTTTGCTCTGCAAATCATCCTCAGATGAAAAAATCTTTAATTCTTTACTGGTTGCGGCTGGATGTGATTCCCTCTAGCACGGCGTTGCAATTATTTAATGCGATCGCCTAGCTAAATTATACTTAAATTGGGTATATTAAAAGTATATAAAAGAGCATTAATATGTCGGAAAATATTGATAAAACCACTGATTTAACCCAACAGTGGTTAGCCGAAATCCAAGTCCTCAAGCAACAACTCTCAGAACAGCAACGCGATCGCGATATGGCTTGGGAAAGCGCTGAAAAATGGCGTAAGCTTTATAATACTGAAGCTGAACAACGTCGGACAGATGCGAATTTAGCCCAACAGGCGATCGCTTCTCTGAAGACAGAGATCCACCAACTCAATGGACTGGAATCAGGTATACTCATTGATGGGAAAGCCAGCACAGCCGCCCACGCAGAAATTCAACAAATCCAATCATTGGAAGAGTTGCAAGGTAAACTAATTGCAATTATGAAAGAACGCGATCGCCTATTGCAAGCCTTAAAAACTGAACAAGAGAATCACTCCCTAACCCGTAATAACCTCACTACAGCTTTGGGTGATGCTATTGATGGCTTGACAAGAGAGAGAGATTGTGCATCTGAAAAATGAATATATCAAGACGTGATGAATCGCGTCTCTACAAAGGTTTTATTTTCCGGCTTCAAGAAAAAGAATACCCGGTTGATTTTTGCACAAAGTTTAAAACTTTTTCATAGGATTCGGGATTACTGGCGGGATTGATAATAATGGGGATAGTACCATCAGGTAACCAAAATGTTATCCTGCCATTAGCTTCTTGACAAAAAGAACTGATACAGGTGAGGTTAACTATATATTCATTTTGCTCATAAATTATTTTTACCCACTGGGCATTTTCTAGTTCTAAGCCGGTCACAAATTCTAAATATTCTAGAAGTTTCTGATAGTCTTCTAAATTAGTCTGCGGATTCAGCACAATAGGAATAGCACAATCAGGCAACCAAAAAGTTACCCTGCCGTTCTTTTCATAACAAAAAGCATTCACACGGTCAAGATTGACTATATACTTTCTCCTATCGTAAAGGATTTTCACCCAGTACGCCACAACATCTCCTGAAGTTTGAAGTTTATAATGATGCACCCTATATATATAACGGAAATTATCCTCCAATCCTAAGTTAATGTTGCTGAGTACTCATTCAAAACTCAAAAAAATGATTTTCTTGAGTTTTGAATTGTTTAAGAAACCTCTACTGGTGTTGGTAAGTTAGACATAGGGTGAGTCCGGTTAATTGCAGCTGCCATAAATCCTTTAAATAAAGGATGAGGAGTGCTAGGACGCGAATGAAACTCTGGATGAAATTGACAAGATAAAAAGAATGGATGCTGGGGAAATTCGACGATTTCTACTAAACGTCCATCGGGGGAAGTTCCACTGATCACATAACCAGATTCTAACAACATATTACGGTAATTATTGTTAAATTCATAGCGATGGCGATGACGTTCATTAACTACTTCTGTTTGATAAAGATTAGCAGCCATAGTGTTAGGAACAAGATGACAAGGATAGAGTCCTAATCGCATGGTTCCGCCCAAATCAACCACATCTTGCTGTTCTGGTAACAGGTTAATTACTGGATACTTAGTGTCCGAATCAAATTCAGAACTATTAGCATCAACTAATCCTTCTACATTTCTCGCCCATTCAATTACGGAACATTGCATTCCTAAGCATAAACCTAAGAAGGGGATTTGGCGATCGCGAGCATATTTAATGGCTGCAATTTTACCGTCTACCCCCCGCACACCGAAACCTCCAGGGACTAAAATACCATCAACGCCGGCCAAATAAGTTTCGGGTGATTCGTTTTCTATATCTTCGGAGTTCACCCACCGTAAACGTAAATCCCCATAAGTAGAAATAGCCGCATGACGCAACGCCTCGACAACAGACAGATAAGCATCACTTAACCGCACATATTTCCCAACAATGGCAATTTCTACAGTATACTTAGGACTGTATAAGCGTTCTACCATTGTTTGCCATTGCACCAAATTCGGTTGGCGTTGTTCCATTTGCAGCAAATCTAAGACTTGCTCTGCCAGTCCTTCCCGTTCTACAATTAACGGTACTTCATAGATACTGCTGGCATCTTGGGCGGTGATTACACATTCTTGGGGAACATCGCAAAATTCTGATAACTTGCGTTTTAAGCCCAGAGGTATGGCGCGATCGCACCGACAGACTAAAATATCTGGTTGAATGCCAATTGATCTCAATTCTTTCACAGAATGCTGCGTTGGCTTAGTTTTCATTTCCCCAGCCGACGCTATCCAAGGAATGAGGGTAACGTGCATATACAATACATTTTGCCGTCCCACTTCCTTACGTAACTGACGAATGGCTTCTAAAAATGGTAGTGATTCAATATCCCCCACCGTACCACCAATTTCCGTAATTAACACAGAGGGATTAGTCTCTTGAGCAACACTCAGAATCCGTTCTTTAATTTCGTTGGTAATATGGGGGATAACCTGGACAGTACCGCCATTATAATCTCCACGTCGCTCCTTATTAATTACCGCTTGGTAAATTGAGCCAGTGGTAACACTGTTCAAACGCGACATTGAGGTATCAGTAAAACGTTCGTAATGTCCCAAGTCTAAATCTGTTTCCGCACCATCTTCGGTAACAAAAACTTCTCCATGCTGAAAAGGACTCATTGTACCTGGATCGATATTAATATAAGGGTCGAGTTTCAAAATCGACACCGAATAATCTCGCGATTTGAGTAAACGTCCTAGACTTGCTGCTACAATGCCCTTGCCAATACTGGAAACTACACCTCCAGTTACAAAAATAAATTTAGTCATAGTATAGTATTTTGAATTTTTAGCAACTTCTCAAAAAACATCCCGTTATTGTGCCACAGTTTCTGTGGTGAAATCTTTTGTGCTGTTGTCGTGAAAAAACTTCTAGGATTACTAATATTAGGGTTTATTGTTACCTCCTCTGTCGTAGCATTGGCAGTATCATCATTTTTGGTTGTCTATCCTCCAAACAACCACCAGACAAGGGCAGAAAAAATATTCTTGATTGGCACAGCACCACCAGATGGACAGGTTCTCATCAATGGTAAGCCAATTAACCGCAGTCAAGCAGGCCATTTTGCTCCAAGTTTTCCTCTACAGTTAGGAGAAAATCTCTTTACTGTCCGCCACCAAAATCAAGAACTAAAAATTCAAGTTACAAGGCTTTCCACTCAGCCTGAGTTACCTCAAGAATTAGGCTTTGCCAAAGATTCTCTGATTCCAGCAGCCGATATAGCCAGACTACCGGGAGAATTAATTTGTTTTAGCGCCATTGCACCCCCTAATGCCAGTGTATCTGTCAATCTGGCAAATAAAACTATTTCTCTTGCACCCCAACCTCAGCAAGTAAGTCTACCAAGTAATTCGGCTGCCCTTACCGGAAATAACCAGCCTACTGCTGAGTTTATCCCAGGAAAGTATGAAGGTTGCACGACACTTGAACAAGCTGGTTCCCTCATCTACGGTAACAACACCAGAGATGATGTTGTTACCCCAGATAGCAGTAAAACCATAGATTTGGGGAAACCGGAATTTAAACTAACACTCAACGGCGAGACGATAACTCAACCAGGAACTGGCAAAATTCAAATTCTCTCACCTGCGAACTTAGAAGTTGCTGAGGTAGTAGCAGATGCAGGTGTAGCACGCACAGGCCCCAGCACCGATTATTCCCGACTCACCCCACTCCCCAAAGGCACACAGGCATTAATTACAGGTCGTGACGGTGAATGGTTGCGCTTAGACTATGGCGGTTGGATTAATAGTAGGGAAACTCGCGTTTTACCCGGTGCTATTCCGCCACGCACAACTATTCGCAGTGTCGGATATCGGCGACTTCCTAGTGCCACAGAAATGGTTTTCCCCCTACAAGTTCCTGTCCCTGTGAGTGTACAACAGAGCGATAATAATTTCACTCTCACACTTTACAACACTACAGCCCAAACAGACACAATTCGTTTAGATGATGACCCTTTAATTTCTCGTCTAGATTGGCAACAGGTGACTCCAGGGCAGGCACGATACACCTTTAACCTAAAAACTTCTCAACAGTGGGGGTATAAGCTGAGATACGACGATACAACCCTGACGTTAGCTTTGCGTCATCCACCCACGATGGGACGGGAAAGACGAAGACCCCTAACTGGTACGAAGATTTTACTCGATCCCGGACATGGTGGCAAAGAATCAGGTGCAGTGGGGCCGAATGGATATCCAGAAAAAGAAGTCAATTTAGTTGTCTCCAAGTTATTCCGCGATGAATTGGTGAAACTAGGGGCCACAGTAGTGATGACTAGGGACACTGATATTGAAGTTTCTTTAGGCGATCGCATGGCCATGATAGATCGAGAAGAACCAGCGATCGCACTTTCCATACATTACAATGCTTTACCTGATAGTGGTGATGCGGAGAATACCAAGGGAATTGGCACTTTCTGGTATCATCCCCAAGCTCATAGCCTAGCTATATTTATGCACAATTATCTCGTGAAAAAATTAAATAGACCTTCTTATGGCGTATTTTGGAACAATCTCGCCCTCACACGTCCCCATTCTGCGCCATCAGTTTTATTGGAATTGGGTTTTATGATTAACCCCCAAGAATTTGAATGGCTGACAAATCCCCAAGAACAGAAAAAATTAGCAAAAGCCTTGGCTGATGGTGTTGTTGAGTGGTTTAAAACCAGTATTTAGAAGTAGGGTGGGTTAGACGGCGACTATGTATATTTTCTTGAAAAGGTTTGTACCGTCGCAACCCACCGAGAAGGCTTACCCAACAAAACATTTCCATCATGCGATCGCTTATTGGATTCATCATTCTCGGTTCCCTCACAACTCCCCGGCTAGCTTGGGCGCAAGAAAACACGCTCAAGGTGGTTTATCCGCCAGCGAATCACCAAACTAATACAGATAAAATATTTCTCCTGGGAACTGCACCACCAACGGGACAAGTTTTAATAAATAATCAACCAATTAAGCGCAGCAAATCTGGACATTTCGCCCCTAGCTTTCCCTTGGATGTGGGAGAAAATCTGTTTACTGTCCGTTACCAAAATCAAGAAATTCAGATGCAGGTAACTAGGGTTGATAATCAGCCGAAAATACCCCAAGGATTAGCCTTTGTCGAAGATTCACTAACTCCCAAAGTTGATATTTCCCGTTTAGCAGGAGAAAAGATTTGTTTTAGTGCAATTGCCTCTCCCAATGCTAATTTAAACGTAAGATTGGGAGAGCAAACTGTTAAACTATCACCGCAACCAAAACAAATATCTCTACCCAGTAATTCAGCCATATATATAGATGGTAAAAATCGACCCATCACTCAAACTGTCACAGGTAAATATCAGGGATGCACTACATTAGGAAGATTAGAAGCAGGGGGAAAACCGGAATTTCAACTTACTCTCAATGGCGAGACAATAACTCAAGTCAGTTCTGGTAAGATTCAAACCCTGTCACCAGCTAAACTCCCAGTAGTCGAAATCATAGCCGAAGCTGGTGTGGCGCGCACAGGCCCTAGTACCACTGATTCACGGTTAACGCCTTTACCCCAAGGTGTGAGAGCATCTGTTACAGGTAAAGAAGGTGATTGGTTACGTTTAGACTATGGAGGCTGGATTCATAGTCAAGAAACTCGGATTATTCCAGGCGCAATTCCACCACACTCGAAGATTCGCAGCATAATATCACGGGAATTACCGACAGAGACAGAGATAGTTTTTCCTTTGCAAGTTCCTGTCCCTGTAAGTGTCGAACAGGGTGATAAAACATTTACCCTGACTTTGCATAACACCACAGCCCAAACAGACACAATTCGCCTAGATGATAACCCTTTAATTTCTCGTCTAAATTGGCAGCAAATAGCTCCTGGCAAGGTGCAATATACTTTTAACCTCAAAACAAACCAACAGTGGGGATATAACCTGCAATACCGAAATACAAGCTTAGTTTTGAGTTTGCGTCATCCTCCGGTTGTTCCCCGCAGACAAACACAACCTTTATCTGGGGTAAAGATTCTGCTGAACGCCGGACATGGTGGTGAAGAATTAGGCGCAGCAGGACCGACGGGATATTTAGCGAAAGATTTAAATTTGGTAGTTACAAAACTGTTGCGGGATGAATTGCAGCGACGAGGTGCAACAGTTGTAATGGCTAGAGAAGATGACCGGAATTTGTCTTTAGTAGCCCGTCAGAAAATGATAGATCAAAATCAACCTGCGATGGCTTCGCCCGCCGTAGGCATCGCACTGACTTTTCATTATCGATTTTTGGCTGATGATGATGATGCGGAAAATACCAAGGGAGTTAGCAGTTATTGGTATCATCCCCAAGCGCACAGTTTAGCTGTGTTGCTACAAAATCGCTTAGTGCAAAATTTAGGTAGGTCTTCTTTTGGGGTGTATTGGAATAATTTAGCGCTGACTCGTCCCCACACTGCGCCATCGGTTTTATTGGAGTTGGGTTTTATGAGTAACCCTGAAGATTTTGAGTTAGCGATGGATGTTCAGGAACAAAGGAGGTTAGCGAGGGTTTTGGCTGAGGGTGTTGTGGAGTGGTTTAATAAATGATTTTTATCACGCAGAGACGCAGAGGCGCAGAGAGTAAGAGAAGTTAGGATTTTACGTTGGGTTAGCAGCTATTAATTTACCAATGTTATGGAAATATTCGTTTGTTGCACGGAAGGCTACAGGATGTTGAGATATCACAAATACGGTTTGACTGTTTCTACAGGTTAAGAAACCTTCTGAAGTTGGTAAAAATTCAACGTCTGTTATTTGTTGTGTGATTTTTCTCCAAAAATATTCATATCCAGTTCCATAAAACACAACTGCTTTAGGTTGATGTTCTTTGATTTTCTCGCTAATTTTATTGATGCGGGTTTCTAGACAATGCTTTTCATAATGAACTCTATCCGATAAATAACTCAGCCGAGAATGATCCTTATATATCCAATGCTTGAGAGATGGTGACGGTAAAGGCAATAATTCTAATAAACAAGTTTCTTTACCTATTCTACCTAATTCATTTATTTGATATGTAAGAACATCTTCTGTATTAATATTATTTTCATTTCCTTTGGAACTTAATACAATGCGAATTAATTTATTCCATGTTGGTTGTAATTTTGCACCTGGTTTAAAACTTTCCTCATATCCGAGAGCTATATGATATTCTGCAACATCTTCTATTTCCTTCTGTTTTCTATCATCCCATATATTTATTCTGTTATTAATGTCTTTAAAGTCTTGTCCTGATTCTTCCATTCCGATAAACCAATACTTTCCTTGCAAATTACCGTAGCCATAAAATGTTTCAATGAATTTTTCGAGAAGTTCATCATTGAAAAAATCTGGATTATTCATAATCACGTAATTTCACGTATGTAATTTAGCTTGTTTGTTTAAACTTAAGCGAGTATAAATGTAATGTCAAACAAACTCTCCAACTCTCTGCGCCTCTGCGTGAAATAAATTCCCAAACTGATATGCTTTACAGACATGGCGACGTTCTCATCAGCAAAATTCCGGCTTTACCCATAGGTGTGCAAAAGCGGACAGGTGCTACCCTCGCACACGGTGAAGTTACCGGACATAGCCACCGCATTCAGCAAACCCAGGCTGTACAATTGTGGGTAAATGGTAGTGAGTTATTTCTGGAAGTTAAAGCAGTAAGTGCTACCTTAATTCATGAAGAACATCGAGCCATTGAATTACCCCAGGGACTTTACCGAGTTTGGAAACAACGGGAATACCGTCCTGATGCTTATGTAGAGGTAGAGGACTAATGCTAAATTTGATGTCCAAGGGTCGTATCCCCAAAAAGCCCATTAAACAGCACTCTCAAGCCAGCCATGAGCCTGTGTCGCCTGAAACTGCCAGAAAACTCATTTTGGCACATCACGCCTGGGATGGGATGCGTGTCTTGGGTAATTTGAATTTAAGCGGCGCATCAGATATTTACAATTTACCGGAAAATCTCACCTGTGAAAGTTTAGATATCAGCGACTGTATAAATTTAACTACCCTTCCCCCAGGTTTACACGTCACTCATGGGATTGAGTTAGCTAATAGCGGAATTACGAATTTACCTGCGGGACATGGTTTCGTTTTGCGCTGGCGAGGTGTGCAGGTAAATGATCAGATTGCTTTTGCATCAGATTCTATCACAGGGCAAGATGTCCTTAACATTGAGAATGTAGAATTACGCCGTGTGTTAATTGAGCGTTTGGGATATGAAACATTATTGCAGCAAGTGGGAGGTTTGGTTCGCGATCGCGATCAAGATGCTGGTGGAGAACGTCAACTTGTATACATCCCCTTTGAAGACGATGAACCATTAATGGTATTAAAAGTCACTTGTCCCTCCACAGGACACATTCATGTTTTACGCGTTCCCCCCAACATGAGAACCTGTCATCAAGCAGCAGCCTGGATTGCAGGTTTTAACAACCCAGATGATTATCATCCATTAATTGAAGCATAAGCTCAAAAATATCTAGTCATAATTAATGGTGGGTTACGCTATCGCTAACCCACCCTACTAGCTAAACTCTTCCCCCCTGCACCCTGCACCCTGCCCCTCTGCCTCTTAAATGGGTTGCACAAAACGTTTAATTTCACCACAAGCAATATAAGATTTACCATCAGGTGCTGTTTTCACTTCATCAACAACGTAAAGCATTCCTTCTTCCCGTACCGAACGAGGAAAGCGCATATTCCAATCTGATTCATAACCATCAGAAACCACCCTGGCTCTGAGCTTACTACCATCTTTGACACACTGCACTAAAACCTGATGATCAACAGTATCAGTTGTTTCCAAGTCAGCAGCACTGGCGGGACCTTTAGAAGCTTTACCTGTGCTAACTCGTTGTGTATTTCTACTGTTGACAAAGGTATCTTCAACACCTGCTTGAGCAAAACGAGTGATGTCTCCCTGGACACGGTAGAAAGTGCGATCGCTTGAAAGTTCCAATCCTTCTACAATATAATGTGCGCCCTCAGCCCGTATTGCTCGCGGAAACTGGACATTTTTACTATTATCGTAACCCTCAGAGACAACTTTGACCCGCAATTTACCACCTTCTCGAACACATTGTAGTTCTACCCCAGAACCAACTTCATTCACCACCGGCATTGCATAGACTTCATCGCCAGCAGTGATACCACGACCCGCCAAATCGCTGCGATTGCGCGTCATTGTCTGGTAACTTTGATCTCGCAGTTCTTTACGTCCCGCATTACCCAAAGCTTTTTGAGCAATTCTACCAGCGAAATACTCTAGCTGCTCTATCTCTTCCGCAATTTCAAAATTTTCATTTAACCCTTTATCCTTAAGGTCTTTAATTAATACCCGCAGGATTTGTTCAGCTTTTTCATGTTTACCATGTTCAGCTAAATCAAGGGCGATTTCCTTGGCTTTCGCAATGGTCAGGCGACTAAGTTCCAGAATCACACCACTCGAAGACGCAGCAGCAGATTCCTCGATAGTACCAACTTTAGCAATCACATCGGTTGTACCTGAAACACTTGAAATCAGGTTATCTTGCACAACATCAGCGCTATAATGCAACTTCATCACAGGTAAATCGCCGAGGTTCGCTGAGGATATCTCTAAACTCAACCCCAAAAGTTTATCTTCCCCTTCATAAAGCTCGCCCAAATTAATCACAGTTTGACCAGCATCATTGTGATTAACTGTCGCCAGACTCAAAGTATCTACAAGCTTGACACCATCAGCTAATTCCAGAGTTACTGTCAGATTTTGACCAACCACGGCTCTGAGACTGTCTAACTCAATACTAAATACTTCCGTAGCTTCATCAATGCTTTGGATAAAGTAGAAATTACCATTGGCGGCTCTCGCCATTCCAATTAACAAATCTTCATTGAAACCTTGAGCAAATCCCAATGTAGTTGTAGTTATACCTTCTTCAGCTTTTTTTCCCGAAGTCGCCGTCAGTACTTTGGGGTCTACAATACCCATATTGGCGTGACCATCGGTAAGTAAAAGCACACGATTGACTTTTTGGGGGTCAAGTTGCGCCTTGACATATTCGCAACCTTTCAACCAACCCCCAGATAAATTAGTAATACCGCCGGCTCTAACTTTGCGAATGGATTTTTTCAGTTCAGGTTTATCAGTTACCGGCTGGGGTGGTATGACGGTATCCACTTCATCATCGTAAACCACCACAGAGAGAATATCATTGGACTCCAGCTGATCAACCACCGACTCAGCCGCTTTGAGTGCGTGATGCAAAGCACCACCCGCCATAGAGCCGGAACGGTCAATTACCAAGGAAAGATTCAGGTTACGTCGGGGAGATTCTGCAATAGCAGCCCGAAAACGAAGCAGAATATTAGTCTTTAATGAAGAGCCAGTAGGTAGAATAGCCTGGTCAAAGTCGTAACTGGTATTAATCATCTAATATACCCCTCTACTGTGGTCAGCTACAAGTCTGTCAATACAAATGTATTAGTAATTCTCTTAGTTTACCCAAATAATAGTATAATATGTACCAGTAATTACGCGTAAGTTAGGGAAAACTAACGACATCAATTTTGATATCTGCATCCTTGACAGCCTTAATCATGGCGTGTTTAGCAAGCTTAAAGTGATGCAAAAAATTGTAGTTTGGGTTGAGGGAAGGAAACCCAACATCATTATTGGCAGCGTTGGGTTGCGCTGCGCTTAACCCAACCTACTTTCAATCCAATACAATACTTAAATTTTTTCATCCCTTCCTATATGTGTGCTGAAGTATTTATATTTTTAGCGATCGCCTGGTTATAGGGGAGAGGAATTTAAAAAATAATTTTCACAACCAAAATTATACGGCTTTGTCAGCGATTTAAGCTAATTTGAAGAAAAAGCCAAAACAGAATATATTTTGTAGACTTACTTCATATATCTACATATAGGCTATTCTAATCAATCACCAAATTTTTCATATTTCTTATCTCTATTTTCATGATTTGACTGTTAGACTGTTAAACGCAAGCCGCTTAAGAAACACTGCCAAATACTACTAAGAAATCAAAAATTAGCTGTATAAAAAAATCTTATTTTAGGAATTGCTGATGAAAACAAGATTAAGTGAGAACATTGAAATTTGAGGAACTGGATGAAATTTCTCAATTGTTAATCATCAGTAATGTTTCGATACGTTGTTTGTTGAATTAGAAAAATATTACATAATAACATCTAAGTAGAGTAGCTTATATATAATAAAAAATATCAACTCTACTTTTGATGCTCCCAAATAACAGAGGAGGATCGGATCATAATGAGTATAGAATTAGAACTGCCAGGGATTAATGTAAATAGCTTAAAAGAGGCTCCTATACATCTTTTTAAGCATATTCAACCCCACGGGGTGCTTTTGGTTTTAGAAGAACCAGATTTAAAAATATTACAAATTAGTAATAATACTTGGAGTATTTTTGGAATTCATCCTGAAAATATTTTGCAAACAAAACTAGAAGACCTGCTAGATCCGTTTCAAATCGAAAGAATTAAAACCGGTATATCAGAAGGTAATCTGGAATTTATCAATCCTACAAAAATTTGGGCAAGAAAAAAAGGTGATGAATATGCAGTATTTGATGCAGTTTTTCACCGCAATTCCGAAGGATTTTTGATTCTAGAGCTAGAACCCGCAGTTTCTCGCGAAAATATTCCTTTTCTGAGTTTTTATCATTTAGCCAAAGCTTCGATTAATCAATTAGAAAAAACGGCAAATTTGCATGATTTTTGCCAAATAATTGTGCAGGAAGTGCGAAAAGTCACCGGATTTGATCGGGTGATGCTATATAAATTTGATGACGACGGACATGGTTCAGTCATCGCCGAAGAAAAACTAGAAAGTATGGAACCATACTTAGGATTACATTATCCTGAGTCAGATATACCCAAACCAGCCAGAAAATTATTCGTTGCTAATTCCATCAGAATCATTCCCGATTCTCATGCCCAATCAATACAGATTATACCGGCTCAAAATCCATTGAGCGATCGCCCGGTTGATTTAACTAATTCAATTCTGCGCAGCGCCGCTACTTGTCATACAGAATACTTACACAATATGGGTGTAGGTGCTTCGTTGACTATTTCTTTAATTAAAGACCAAAAACTCTGGGGATTAATAGCTTGTCATCATCAAGTACCCAAATATGTTTCTTATGAATTGCGGAAAGCTTGTGAATTTTTAGGGCGAGTCATATTTTCAGAAATCTCCGCCAGAGAGGAAACAGAAGATTACGACTATCGGATGAATTTGACATATATTCAAACCAAGCTAGTGGAATATATGTCTCAAGAAGAAAACTTTATTGATGGTTTGCTGAAAAATCAGCCGAATTTGTTGGATTTAACCAGCGCTCAAGGTGCGGCTGTCTGTTTTGGTGAAGAATGTACAGTAATTGGAGAAACTCCTCAACCAGAAGACCTGAATTTCTTAGTACAGTGGTTAAAAAATAACGTTGACGATGAAGTTTTCTACACAGATTCTTTACCACAAATCTATCCAGATGCCGAAAGATTTAAAAATCTCGCCAGTGGTTTATTAGCAATTCCCATTTCCCAGCGCAATTATGTTTTATGGTTCCGACCAGAAGTAATTCAAACTGTGAATTGGGGTGGTGATCCTCATAAAGCTTTTGAAGTGAGTCACACAGATGGTAATGTGCGTTTGTGTCCCCGTAAATCATTTGAACTGTGGAAAGAAACAGTCAGCCTCACCTCTTTACCGTGGCGATATGTGGAAATTAAAGCCGCATTAGAATTGCGGAAAGCAATTGTCAATATTGTTCTGCGTCAAGCCGATGAACTAGCACAATTAGCTCATGATTTAGAACGTTCCAACGCCGAACTGAAAAAGTTTGCCTACGTCGCTTCCCATGACTTGCAAGAACCATTAAATCAAGTGGCTAATTATGTGCAGTTGTTAGAGATGCGCTATGAAGCACAACTGGATGAAGATGCTAAGGAATTTATTACCTACGCCGTCGAAGGAGTCAGCTTAATGCAGACCTTAATTGATGACGTGTTGGTATATTCTAAAGTAGATACTCAGGCGATCGCCTTTCAACTGACTGAAGTAGAAACACCTTTAGAACGCGCCCTCAGCAACTTACGCCAACGCATTACCGAAACTGGGGCAACTATTACCCATGATCCCTTACCCACCGTCATGGCTGGTAGTACCCAACTGATGCAGCTATTTCTCAACCTCATTGCTAACGCCATCAAATTCCGCAGCGATGAACCACCAAAAATCCATATAGGAGCCGAAAGGTTAGAAGATGAGTGGTTATTCTGGGTAAAAGATAACGGTATAGGCCTAGATCCCCAATTTAGCGATCGCATTTTTATCATCTTTCAACGCTTGCACACGCGAGATGAATATCCCGGTACAGGTATGGGTCTAGCCATCTGCAAAAAGATTATTGAGTGCCACCGGGGGCGGATCTGGGTAGAATCACAACTCGGAGAAGGTTCAACCTTCTATTTTACCATTCCCGTGGGAGGACGTGACCGTGAGCGTAGAAACGGAAGAAAAACTCAAAACCATCTTTTTGGTTGAAGACAACAAAGCCGATGTCCGCCTGATCCAAGAAGCATTAAAAAATAGCTCAATACCGCACCAAGTGGTAACAGTCAGAGATGGTATGGATGCAATGGCTTATTTACGTCAGGAAGGCGAGTATGCTGATGCACCTCGTCCAGACCTGATTTTGCTGGATTTGAATTTGCCCAAAAAAGATGGTCGAGAAGTGCTGGCAGAAATTAAAGCTGATCCAGCACTCAAACGGATTCCGGTAGTAGTTTTAACAACCTCTCGTAATGAAGATGATATTTTTCACAGTTACGACCTACACGTGAATTGCTACATCACTAAATCCCGCAACCTCAGCCAGCTTTTTCAAATTGTCAAAGGCATCGAAGACTTCTGGCTATCTACCGTCACGCTACCATCAGAGTGAAGAGGCAGGGGGGAAGAGGCAGGGGGGCAGGGTGCAGGGTGCAGGGGGGAAGAAACTTAGTCAGCACTCAGAACTTTCCCAACTCAGCCCTGCTGTACGGGCGGGTTTACTAAGGATTTCGACGAACCACAGACTGATTGCTTAAACCCGCCCCTACTAACTCAGCACTCAACACTCAGCACTTAAAAAAAAGGGGGTGAAACCCAAAGATGATGACTGTGAGCAACTTAGTAAAAGTTTTGTTAATTGAAGACAGCTTGCCAGAAGCTAGGTTGTTGCTGGAATTTTTGCGACAAGCGGACTCTAAAGAATTTCGTTTAACTCATGTGAAGCGATTAAATGAAGCACTTAACGCATTAACTAGGGAAAATTATGATGTCATTTTATTGGATCTTACCTTACCTGACAGTCAAGGATTGTCATCCCTACCTGTACTGATGAATCATGCTCCCAGTACCCCAATTGTAGTATTAACAAATACCAATGATGAAGACTTGGCAATTGAGGCAGTACGCCAGGGAGCGCAAGATTATCTTGTGAAGCGACAGGTAAATGTTGATGTGTTGGTTCGTTCTGTATGTTATGCAATTGAGCGTAAGCAAGCCTTGGAAACATTACGCACAGTGAATCAAAGTTTAGAGGTACGGGTGGAAGAACGAACTGCGGAACTAGTAAAAGCCAATGAACTTAATCAGTTTAAATCTGAATTTGTTTCGATGCTTTCTCATGACATCCGTAATCCTCTGAATACCATTCTCTTAGCTGCGGGATTACTGCAAAATTATGATGAAAAACTCACCAAAGAGACAAAATATAATCATTTTGAAATGATTCGTTCAGCCATCAAAAACATGGCACAGCTATTAGATGAAGTTTCATTAATAGGTAAAGCCGATGCTGGAAAACTTGAATGTGAACTCTTTGGTTTAGATTTGGAATTATTCTGTCAACAACTAATTGACGAAGCTCAATTGAGTACACGGGAGAAAAACTTAACTATAAAATTCATTAGTGTAGGAAAATTAGCTGATGCAGTTTGGGATGAAATCCTACTGCGTCATATTTTAGGGAATTTACTGGGCAATGCGATTAAATATTCACGGACAGGGGGGAAAATTAAGTTTGAACTCATTGCTCAAGAAAACACCGTAACTTTCCGTATTCAAGATTGTGGAATTGGCATTCCCAAAGAAGATTTACCAATGCTGTTTCACCCTTTCCATCGTGCAGCCAATGTTGGAGGAATTCCGGGAACTGGTTTAGGTTTGTCTATTGTTAAGAAATGTGTTGAAGCGCATGGTGGAGAAATTTTAGTTGATAGTAAAGTCGGAATAGGTACAGCATTCACCGTAACTCTTCCCGTGATGTGATATCTGCCATGATCACAATCTTGGAAGTCCCTAACTTACAGCTATTTTCAGGTAAATAAACCACGTGGTAGGGGCGCAAGGCCTTGCGCCCCTACTCATGCAAAATCGGCATAGTAAATAAACCCCAAGCCAAACCCGTAATTAACCCAAAGGGTGTAACTAAATAATTATTAAAATCCCACAACCCGAAAATCTGTGCAGCCAATTCCAAAGGATAAGCCATCATCAGCACACTAGCCAAAGCTGCACCATTCCAACCATATTGACTTAACCAGTAAAAACCCTTTCCACCAGTTACCCCATATAAAAATCGAGTAACTAGCAACCCCGTCACAGTACCATAGCAGCGCATACAAACAGCCATAATAAACGGGGGTGCTAAATCCAAACCCATATCAGGTTGCGGACAGACATGATTACCCATGAAATAAATAATGTCCGCAATCCTACTCAGCAAAGACACATCAGACGCAGCCAAAAAAGGAGCAATAGGTGGACCAAAAACCATCCCCACCAACAGGAAATCAGCAATAAAACTCACCCAATTAACCTGTAACTCCCTTGACAAAATAACCCTTTGCATATTTCTTAATTTGCGAGAAAAATTTCTTAATCTATTGTATCTGGATCAATACCCATTTCTCGCAATCGTGCTGCTAATTGTGCTGCTTTGTGTTCTGCTTGTTCAGCCCTTAATCTTTGTAATTGGGCTTCTTCTTTACCGACTAATAATAAATTACCATCTAAATTCCACCAGCGCAGCCAAAGTTGCTCAGGATTATTTAAATAACTTCCTTGCCATAGTCCTAATTCTACACCTAAAGGGGGAATTGGGTAATGTCCGCGTTCGTTAGGTTGCATTTTTTGGTAGGAAAAATCTACCAAGTGATAAACTTCTAATTTCTCATTATTAACTTCATAAATAGCATAGTAGGGAATGCGTATTACTCTTTCATATACCCAAAATTTCCCAGGTTTTGCACCTTCACGATTACCAGCTAAGGGTAGAGGTGTTTTGTCTCTCTCTTCATCACCATTACCACTAGCTAATTCTATGGCAATTAATGGGGGAATATATTCCCGCCATAATACATAAGAACGGCGAATTTTACCTTCTAATCTTGGTGCTACATCAGGGACATAAAACCAATCTGGTGCTACTGTACCTTTTTCCGGTGGTTGTGTTTCGCGCCAATAAATCCCACAATCTTGACCTATGCAAAATTGTCCATCGGGATGTAATTTTTGTAAAGTTTGAATTATTGAGTCTGTAATAATTATGCTTTGGGGATGTTCTTGAAAGTTCTACACGAATGTACCATCAGACTCTGGTAATTGAGTATGATCAGGAAACTGCGGTGGTATTGCAATATCAGCCAGGGTTTCACTCATACTATTTAAAGGATTGCAGTTATTAATTTAGTATAACTTGGAGAGCATAAGCTTTACACATTGTATGTCTATATTTTTTTGGTGCAATAGTGGCTTAAAAGGATACATTTGACCTTTCATTTAGTAATATTTTTCATCAAAATATTGAATGTAGTAGCCAACTTAACCATAAACCTAAACAACAACTGACAGAACCTACTAGGAATGTAAAAAATTTGTTGAAATATAGTGGTTTTCCATTCTGGTCATCAACATAAAAGCTACCTACTCCGGAGACTGTGAAACCTGCTACGCATAAACCAAAAAAAGACCAACCCCAATTATGGTGATTTAACCATTGTCCATAAGCAACAGTAATACCAGAAATACCTCCTAGAGTTCCCTCCACGGTCTCTTCTTGTTCTGATCTTTTATTTTCTTTTCTATAAACAATACATCCAAATGATATTAATCCACTACAGCCTAAGATGATCCAGCACCAAAATGGGGAAGATTTTCCTAGAAGCCAGCCCGAAAGCCCATATCCTATAATTGTTCCTATAGCTACAAATAATCTATTTAAAAACTCTTCTCTTTCTTGCTTGCGTCTGGCTTTTTCTTCCTGCTGACGAGCTTTTATTCTTGCTTCTTCGGTTTCGCGTTGAGCGCGTTCTTGTTCTGCTTTAACTTTGGCTTTAGCGTCAGCTTCATCTGCTTGCCATGTTGGTCTAATTTTGTTAGCACAAATTATATGGAAGTAATTATCCTTGCCTAAAACACCAACTCCCTTAATAGCTAATGCTTCTAGGACTGGCTGTCGGCAGTGATTACATTGCCTCACTTCAAAAGGATGACCACATTTAAAACATGAACGAGTGAATGATGTATTAATTGCCGAACAAGTTGGACAATTATATTTAATATTATTAATCTGATTTAAGCACGCTGGATGAAAATGATGATATTCAATATGGTCATACCATTTTGTAACCCATTCACCATTTTCATAGTCTCTATCCTTAGTTGTGATAATTTCTTTCTCTACTATCGCTTGCGAATCTGCAACTTTTGTACTACAGAATTTACAAATATGTCCATGAGGATTTTTTGAACATTTTGGACATTGAGAAGCCTTAGAGCTAACTGGAGAATGTCCACATTCTATACAAGTAACTAAGTCACTCATTTTGGTTATGCAATGGATAGAATTATACGAAACCGAAAAAGTGTATTTATAGAATAAATTGTTCAAATTGAATCCATAAATATTGAGTGTTTTTAAATCTAAAAAAGCAGATAGGCTAAGTATAAAATAAACTCTATCTGCTCTAGGTCTTTAATTTTATACAAATCTTAACTGAAAGCCATCGTAATTGCAGTTCTGACTACCTCTCGCATTCCAAAGTACCCATCTAAATTACTATGGAAAGTAGACCAATCAAGTTTGCCGTTTCGGTCAAAGTCAATCCGACAATGTGGATCATCACTATTATAATTACCAACTGGTCGTGCTAAAACATACTTCGTGCGATTCTTGACTTCCCATTCTTTTCCTTCTACATAACCAGCACTTTGCCAACCTTTAGTTACCATGTATTGAGCCTCCTGTTTTAAAAGAGTTTCTGAGAAAATTCCATTGGAGCGTCTCTGCGTGAAAAAACAAAGACACAAAAACGCACCGAAAAATCCTTTGCGTCTTTGCGCCTTTGCGCGAAACAATTATTAACCTACACTAGCAACATAAGGATTTGTCAACTTTTCCAACTGCTGAATCAACAGACTGAGGAACAAACCGACATCAGTCACCACACCCACTGATTCCACAGAACCGCGATCGCTTAACTTAGTCACTACAGCTGGATTAATATCTACACAGACCATCTTCACACCAGCCGGAGTCATATTTCCCACTCCAATAGAATGTAGCATTGATGACAGCATCAAAATCATCTCCGCACCCTCTATCAGCTTGGCGTATTCCTCCTGTGCCTTAATCAAATTCATTTGGGTATCAGGCAAAGGTCCATCATCCCGAATCGAACCAGCCAGGCTGAAGGGTATGTTATTAGAGACACACTCATACATCACGCCACTTTTAATCACTCCCGCTTCCACAGCCTTGGCAATGCTGCCATAACGGCGGATAGTATTAATGGCTTTGAGGTGATGGCGATGTCCACCACGGACGGCTACACCCCGCTTCATATCTACACCGAGGGAAGTCCCCATCATATTTTGCTCTATGTCATGGACTGCGATCGCATTCCCACCCAAGAGCGCCTGTACATATCCTTCCCGCATCAGTTGCGCCAAATGTTCGCCGCCGCCAGTGTGAATCACCACAGGACCCGCAGTGACAACTACTTTACCGCCAGCATCCCTAATTTTACGTAATTCCCAAGCGACTTGCTCCACCACAATTTCCACACGTCTTTCACTGGAAACCCCAGAGGACATAAAGCTAAATTCTTGAGAATTACGCTGTTCGCGGGATTCTGTTTTGCGGATAGTACGGATACCTAGTACGTCTACAATTACTTTGTCTCCCACTTCTAAGTCACGTAATATTTTACACTTAGCGACTAAACCATTGGCAGTTTGAGTAATGGCGATCGCGCCATCCATACGCTGATTTTCTACCCGCACCCATTCACCATTAATCCGCACTTCCGTAGGATAAATCGTACTGACGTAGAAATCATCAGGAGCCACACCAGCTTGAATTACAGGCTGTAATTTAGCATCTCGTTCATCTTGGGGTAAATCGACAGCACCCAAATCAATTAACTCAGAGATGATTCCTTCCATCACCTCATGAGAAGGCGCTGAAACTCTCACCTCAGCCGCAGATGTACTTTGGCGTTGTTCTCCCAAGTTAAAATTCATCACTTGGAAACTTCCGCCAGTATCCACAATCAAATCTAACGCCCGGTTAATCAAACCAGAGTCAAGCAAATGACCTTCCATGCGAATTACCCGGCTTTCGACCGAGACATTAGCATGAATTTCTGCATCTAGTGGTTCTGTGACTCGCAGTGTGAGACATTTAGCAGCACCACCTGCTTTGAGGAATTCTGTCAGTGGGGTTTCAATGACTTGGAAACCAACATCTGCTAAACGTGCTTTTAAAGCATTGCTGGCTTTGTTCATAATCACGATGCTTTCCACATTCACCGTATTACAGGCGAAGTTGACAGCATCAGCTTCGGTAATTGCAATGCGCTTTTCTGGCGCAACTCGCATTTCTATTAAGCGGTTAGAATAAGCATCAAAAGCGCCGGGATAATACAATAAATAGCCGTTAGCCAAAGGACAGAAGCAGGTATCTAGGTGATAGAAGCGCTCATCAATTAAGCGCAGGGACAGCACCTCAATATCTAGCCATTTAGCTAAGTAAGGGTGAGAATCTAATTCTGAGCGAAAACCATATCCAGCCCATAACCAACGTCCTTCCCGATCTAAAAGTGCATCTCCAGCACCTTCAAAGGGTAAGTCTTTCGGGAGTAAATTCACCGTGTAACCGTTTTCCTCAAACCAGTTTTGGAAGAAAGGTTCTTCTCCCTGACGTTCTTTGTGGAGAAATCGACTCAGGACAACATTTTCCCCCAATACTAAACCAGCATTGGCGGTAAACACCATGTCAGGCCAACCAATCTGGGGCGGTACTAAATCGACAATGGCGTGTTGTTTGAGGATGTGGTAGAGTTTTTGCCACTGTTCTACGGCGCGATCGCGTGAAGACTTGTGAATATTCCCTTCCATCCAGGGATTAATTACATAGTCCACATCGTAGTGGTCAGGGGCGCACATCAAGAAGCGAATCAAGGAAGTCATAAAAATAATACAAGCGTTGAGATGCTACAAGCCTACTTCAAAGACAGATTTTTGTGGTGTAATTTTTTTTAACCAGCTATTAACCGCTAGATAAACTACTCAAGGTTACTATTGAAATTGAAAGTGCTTCTGTATTCTTATCTTAAAATAAATAACGCATACCAAAGATATTAATGTGTCAACATGGCATGGGTTAACGCACCCTATGCAAATAAACGTTTTTAGACTTGTGTGTACACGGCATTTTCCCAAAGGGAGACGCTACGCGAAGGTCAAGAGAAGGGAGATTGTACAAGTATATATACTGACTTAATAATTGAATACTCTGAACATAGTTAATTTGTGATTTAATATACACTTTTTCTGGTAAATTTAGGATGAGTCAGAATAATTGATACTATTTCGCGAAAAATTAAAATAAAATATTAGTCTATAAAAAAAATAATTATTATCTATATTTCGTGACATAACAAATAATTTAAACTAAACAATCTAGAGGCACACAAGCCTAATGCTCAGGAATGGATTGGGAAGTGTGGGCTAAAACAGGTTTTCGTATGATTACTGAAAGAATTTTAAATTTTTACTTGATATTTTCAGCCTGTGCGTTTTAATATAGCTAGACAAGTGAGAATAGGTAGCAATAGACTATGAGCTTTTCCGGCATTACTATCAAACATCGTTCCCAAGAAGTTGAAGCTCTCAAGACTTTCTTGATTTACAGTCTGATTGGTTCGTTCACGCTACACATCGGCGTACTAGCTTCGGGTATAGGTAGTTTGTTGGTGAGAGTGCCGAAAGAGCAATATGAACCAATAGAGTTAGTAATTTTAGATCCGGTAGACCCTCCAGAAGAAAAACCAGAAAAACCACCGGAAATAATTCCCGAAAAAATTAAAATACCCGAACCTACCAAGATTGTTACGAGTAGAGTCACACCAATAACTCCAGTAAAAATTGAGCCAACATTTTCCCCGCCTGCTGTAGCGCCTCAACAACAGCAGCCAACGGTAACTCCACCAGCACCAAAGGTTGAGAGTGTGAAAACTCCGCCGGTTTCCCAGCCACCCCAACCAACGGTTTCTCAGCCAACTCAACCAAAAGTTTCTCAGCCAGCCCAACCAACAACTACTGCAACCACTGCACAGCCCCAACCTACGAGTCCCCCACGCCAGGAATCTGTAGCTAAGTTAGAATCTCTGTTGACTGCAACAACAACATCATCAGAATCGACAATTGCAGTTCCTCAGACAAATCAAGCTAGTGAACAACTCAGAGGAACTTTAAGTGGATTAAGAGATTCCAGAGTCACTCAAAGCAGTAATACAGTAGCTTCAGGTACGGGAACAAATACCACGACAAATAATAATACAAACAATAATACAAGAGTACAGCGATCGCCTATCGCAGTCGCACCCACTGCACCCAAAACTCCACAGATAAACACTGCTCCGCAAAATAATAGTAGTGGTAATTCCAGAGGTTCAGGTAATGGTCGTGCAGCTTGTACTGATTGCAGTGCCAGCTATCCAGAGTTTGCTAGACGGCGAGGCATTGAGGGAAAAGTAGAAGTAGCGGTTGATACTGATGCCAAAGGTAATGTTACCAATGTGCGGATTGTTAACTCCAGTGGTAACAGAAGATTAGACGAAGAAACCGAGAGGCAAGCCCGTAATTGGAAATTCAAACCCTCAGAGAGTGGCAGAGAGGGAGTATCAATATCTACAAACTTTGCTATCGAAGGTTCACGGCGACACCGAGAACTCCAAGAACGGAAAAAGAAAGAACAAGAGCAAGCAAGACAGAGAAGCCGCCAGAGAGCAGCATCTAGTTCCACTCCCACGCAGACTCCAAATACTCCTGCTACCAACACCACCAGCACACCTACAGTCAGAGCCAGACGAGAAACCGCACCGACAGCACCAGCAGCCCCAATCACCAGACCCGCAGCAGCAACACCAGTTAGACAACCGAGCCAGCAAAACACCGCCGCAGGTTCATCATCTGCAACAAAGAAGACTCCGACTCCTAGCCAGTCAAATGTCAGAGATTCTTTGCGTAATGTCAAGCGTCAGCGTACCAATCCAGCGCCAGCGCCAGCACGACCAGCGCCACGTCCAGCGCCAGCAGCAGTAAGACCAGCACCAGTAGCGAAACCTAGTACAAATCGGCGGCCACGTCCCACAGCAAGTACACCAGCACCAGCAGCACCCGCCAAGCCCTCATCTTCATTACGGGATACATTACGCAATAGTCGCCAAGCAGCTCCATCTGAGCCAGCAAATCCGGAATAAATATACCTGAGCAGCCTGGGGAAATAGGGATGAACCAGTGAAAAATTATCAGTTATCACGCTGACATACTAGAGAACTTAACCCCAATTATGTCTATTGACTGGTAACTGATAACTGATAACTGAGTTATAGAATAGAAACAAAGTTTATTACGTGACGCTAACTCAGCATAATCGCCCATGACTACTTCTAATCGCCATTACCACATTATTACTTTCGGTTGCCAAATGAATAAAGCCGACTCAGAGCGCATGGCTGGCATTTTAGAAGACATGGGCTTTGAATGGTCGGAAGACCCCAATAATGCAGATTTGATTCTCTACAATACCTGCACGATTCGCGATAATGCCGAACACAAGGTGTATTCTTACCTCGGTAGACAAGCCAAACGCAAGCAAGAGCAACCTGATTTAACGTTGATTGTTGCTGGTTGCGTTGCCCAGCAGGAAGGAGAAGCCTTATTACGAAGAGTCCCAGAATTGGACTTGGTAATGGGACCACAACACGCCAACCGTCTCCAAGATTTGCTGACATCAGTTTTAAATGGTAATCAAGTTGTGGCCACTGAGTCGGTTCACATCATGGAAGATATTACTCAGCCCCGAAGAGATAGCAGTGTGACTGCTTGGGTGAATATCATTTATGGTTGTAATGAACGCTGCACTTATTGCGTGGTTCCTAATGTGCGTGGTGTAGAACAATCTCGCACCCCAGAAGCCATACGTGCGGAAATGGAAGAACTGGGACGACAAGGTTATAAAGAAATTACTCTACTCGGTCAAAACATTGACGCTTACGGTCGAGATTTGCCAGGGACAACTCCAGAAGGTCGCAATTTACATAATTTCACTGATTTACTTTATTATGTCCATGATATTCCCGGCATTGAACGGTTGAGATTTGCTACTAGCCATCCCCGTTATTTTACGGAGCGATTAATTAAGGCTTGTGCTGAGTTGCCCAAAGTATGTGAACACTTTCACATTCCCTTTCAATCAGGAGATAATGAACTGTTGAAAGCAATGTCACGGGGTTATACTCACGAGAAATATCGCCGGATTATTGATACGATTCGGCATTATATGCCTGATGCGTCAATTAGTGGCGATGCAATTGTGGGTTTTCCTGGAGAGACGGAAGCACAGTTTGAAAATACTCTGAAGTTGGTAGAAGATATCGGCTTTGATTTGTTGAATACAGCCGCATATTCCCCCCGTCCAGGTACACCAGCAGCTTTGTGGACAAATCAACTCAGTGAAGAAGTTAAGAGCGATCGCCTACAAAGATTAAACCATTTAGTTAACGTTAAAGCATCCGAGCGATCGCAGCGTTATATGGGACGTATCGAAGATGTCTTAGTCGAAGACCAAAACTCCAAAGATCCCACCCAAGTCATGGGACGCACTGGTGGTAATCGTTTGACTTTCTTCACTGGGGACATAAATCAATTAAAAGGGCAAATTGTCAAGGTAAAAATTACAGAAGTTCGGGCTTTTAGTTTAACTGGTGAACCCGTAGAAGTCCGCCAAGCAGTTCCAGTGTAATCTGAGACTAAGCAAGTTGATTTCAGTTCTTAGCGCTCTTTTATGACTTTGATGAAAGAAAAAAGAGTAGGTTGGGTTGGAGCCTTGTGTAGGCGTAGCCTTCTCGTAGAGTAACCCAACGAAACCAAGGATTGTGGGTGTTGGGTTACGCCTTCGGCAAACTACGTTAACGTTCCTCTACCCAACCTACGTCTGAATTGATCAAAGTCATAAAAAATAAGGGTTTATGATTTTTATATGACGAGAGTAATAAAAGAGCGTTAGAACCCTTAAATTGGATTATTCTTGCTTTAGTCGTAGTGTTGGAATTAACGAAAGACTAACTATAGGTGCTATATTGTAGATACATAGTATCTACTTTTTTAGTGTATACTATGCGTCTAAATTCATTGATGCCTTATGGTTGCAAATATTGCCAAGTGGGGAAATAGCCTGGCTGTTCGTATCCCACAAAATTTAGCCAAGGAGATCCATTTAACTGAAGGCTCCGAAGTCGATCTGAGTGTAGTAGATGGAAACTTGGTGATTAAGCTGAAAAAGCCTAAGCGGTACTCACTCGACGATCTAATTCAGGAAATCACCCCAGATAATCTCCATGCTGAAGTTGATAGTGGAGTTGCTGTGGGGAACGAAGCTTGGTAGCGCTAGCAAATTCTTATGTTCCTAGCCGGGGAGATATCATTTATTTAGACTTTGATCCCAGGAAAGGACACGAACAGAGGGGTTATAGACCTGCTTTTGTGATTTCTCCCCAGGTATATAACGAAAAAACTTCTTTAGCTTTATTCATGCCGATAACAAAGCAACAAAAGGGTTATCCTTTTGAAGTAATTCTACCCTCTGGGCTAAAAACTCATGGAGTCATTCTGGCAGACCAAATGAAGTGTTTAGACTGGAAGGCTCGTGGTGTTCAGTTTGTTGAATCTGTACCACCAGAAGTGACCGAAGAAGTGCAAGCAAAAATTTCGCCATTGCTTTTGTAAATCAGCTCTGAGCGCTGAGTTTAACTAATTCGTCTAGCTCTTGCTGCATCTGAGTTACAACTAATTCATAGCATTCATTTACATAATGGCGATCGCAAGCCGCTTCCCGACCGTAGCGTTCAAATACAATAGGTTTACATACCCGTGTGTGAATAGGCGCAGGTAATGGGATATTGGGAAGCGGTCCAATTGCTAATCCCCAGGGTAATCCCAGATAAATAGGAAAGACTACAGGATCAACGCCAAACAACCAAGGCATTCCCCATTCATGGAGTTGCTGTAAATATTTATAGGCATCAGTCAACACAATTAAGGTATCATGAGCGCCAGTAGAAATTACAGGTACAATCGGTACGTTCTCCCGTAACGCTAACTTGATAAATCCTTGTCGTCCGGCAAAATAGATTTTATTCCGCAAATCATGCGGCCGAAAAACATCTTCTGCTCCCCCAGGATAGACCAGTACGCTAGCTCCAGAACGCAAAGCAGCGTAAGCCATTTTCGGATGAGCTATAACTGCGCCACTCTTGGCAGCCATTTTGGCTATTGCCGGGGTAAATTTCCAAACATGGGGATGCATGAGACCGTAGATAGGCTTCTCAAAGCCAAATTTTCGGAACCAGTCATACATCATCATTGCCATATCAGGAGCCGCTAATCCTCCATTGTGAGAGCCAACAAAGAGGACTTTTTTTTCACGTGGTATGTGATGCCAGCCACTAGTCTGAACTCGAAAGTAGTAATTATACAAAAAGCTCAATAAGGGCATCAAAGATTCAATGAACTTTGGATCTCGTTCATCTAAAGACCAACCGAGTTTTGTTTCGCGTTTATGTTTCTCTTGTAACATTTAAAAATATTAACAGAATTAGTAAAACCTTACTATTGAGCATCTTCCAGTTTAAGCAACTAAGAGTTCACACATAGATGTTACTTTCTATAGTTAACGCTTTTGAATTGCAATTTGCGTAGACTAGCGAGGTTGTTAGCACTCACCTAGCAACAGAGAGTGGAATTGCAGAAATCCAAAATATGGCAGCCAATAGTCTTGCCCAGAAAATTGATTTCGGTCAAATTGCAATTTTTATATTTGTCTTAGTAGTTAAATTATAACTACATTTAGGTTTTTTTTCATACACATAGCTCTTACCTTGATCATACGGCAGATGTGCCAGACAGTTTGTAATATTTTTAACAATATATGATTTTAATAATTCTCTACCAAAAGAGTTTGGCAAATTGCATAAATTACCAAAAAGCTTCCAATATTTATACTTAGGGCAAAAGCCAAACCGTGAATTGTATTTTTGAGTATCTGCCAAAATGGCAGCGCATTAAATTTAATATGTGATATATTCATTAGCAGTGCAAGGATTGATGCTGATTAAAACACTGAATTCAGCATAATTAGCTGTTCCTTTTGTTGAGATCATCTACTGTCCTGACAACCCATTAAATCTTATTTTTGCTATTGTTCTAAATTCCAAGGTGTATTGCCACTTTCAAGCTATATCGACGGGATAAAACCCGTCTTTTGTTTGGCTAATGTATTTGGAAATACCAAGAAACACCCTTATCAGCTTTTATGACATTTGGACACATCCCATAGGAAGATGACTAAGGAGGAAAATAATAGGTACATTAGTCCGGGATGTTGTTATGCACTGGATTTATAGTGAGGTTTGGTGATCAGCCAAACCTCTTTTATTATTCGGGAAAAATAAATATTCTACCAAATTTAAACAAGAGATAGAGGGTATAGACCAATACGGTTCAGTTAAGAAAATTGTAGGTTGGGTAGAGCGAAGTGAAACCCAACAAAGTCATGCAAATGTTGGGTTTAGTTCCATTTCTCCGCAACGCTGACGCGAACAACCCAACCTACGTAGACGTTGAATTTTAGGCTTAACTGAACTGTATGGAATTATGATTAGGAATTGAGCATATCTGTAAATCTGGGTGTAGGGCGGGTTTGTTTAAATTATGATTAGAAATTGAGCATATCTCTGAACCCGCCCCTACGACAAATGTGGTTCAAATACATGAAAACTGCTGTAAAGTTAGGGATTAGCCAGGTCCATTAGCACCGCTTTTGTTAGCTGAGTAGGTAAAGATATCTGGTGTTCTTCCGCGTGATGGTCGTGTTCTTACCCAGATAACTGTCCAATCACCTTGAACTTTGTCACTAAGCTCAACATCGTATTTGTGATCTCCCCATAGCATTTGACTTATAAAAGTCTCTATCAGCGCGCCTACAAAGCATAGAAGTCTTTTTGTAAGTTGACTTGAATAAATTTCGCTAAAGAAGCTTGATGTGAAAAACTTCTAGGCAACATTGCCAAGGACGGAGTATAAAAGAAACAATATAAAATAGAAACCTCTGCTTAACTAAGAACTAAAATGGCAAATCGCTGGCGAAAGCTAACGCCACAAGCTTCTAAAAAAAATCAGTCTGATGCAAAGGCGAACAAACGCGTCTCCTCAAAAACCAGGCAAAAGTCCCAACGAAGTTGGCTGTGGTCAACGCTGGCGATCGCTCTTTTGTTGAGTAGCGCGGGATTAATTATTGCTTTTATCTGGTTGAGTATTCTCTTTATATTCCAACCGGAACAGGTCAGTTGGCTGAACGAATTTCTCCCCGAATGGGTGCAAATTCCTTTGACTGAAAGGGAACGCCCCCAAAGCCGTAAACAAATTCTCGATGGTTTGAGTAGACAACAAACAGCCGGCGAATCCTTATCTTTAGATGAGGAGGAAGGCTCATTTTTATTACCAATTTTTCAGCAGCGTGACAATTGTCAGTCTGATTGTCAAGAAATTGTGGAACTGAGAGTTTACCAGCCCTCAGAAGACCGAGAATTTCAATCGCAGCCAGAAAGGTATTATCATCTGGCGGTTCAATTAGCCATCACTACGCCAGATGAATCTTTGATTAATCCGGAATTAGCATACCGAGATGATAATCTTCGTCTACCCTTAACTGAAATTCAATCTTTGGGATCTGACGCACAATCACCAGGGAGTTGGTTGAGTTTATGGGGTCAGCGTCAACAAGACACTAATGCGATCGCTTACGGTTACATTATCTATTACAATCCTCAACGCCAGAACCTACAACAGTTGTTATCTTGGCGCAATCCCAATGGAAAACTACCCCAATGGCAACAGGTGACTGGTGGGGGTGCAAAGAAGTTAGTTATTGATCAAACAGTGGGTTTAGAACCCCAATTAAGCGTTTACGAAGTTCAATCTACTAGTTTTTACCTCAACCCGATTCAACTGGCTGAGATATCCCTAAAAATACCAGCATTTCAGGATTCTGCTTATAAAGATGCTTTATTAATTGCTCGTAGTGGATTATGGACACCTGCTTTTGAATGGTTGCAATTTATCCAAAAACAGCAAAAATCAGGTTTCAGCGCAGCCGCCCAAGCCCAAGTTGATGTGATTCGCTTGCATTCTCAATTAACCAAAGCGCAAGCAGATATCAGTTGGGCTAGCCCTAGTCAACAAGTCTTGGCAGAGTTGATTGATGGTCGATGGGCAAAGGCTTTACAGGTATTTACCGCATCGCCCCAGAATGCCCAAGAAATCGCTAACTTACTGAAAGCAGATACTGGGCGTTTGTGGAATCGCACAGTGGCAGCGTTGCGAGTTAATCCCACCAGACAAGATGTACAAGCTTGGGCAACTTTAATTTTAGCAGCCCAGCAGGGGGAACAACGCGCTAATTCCTGGTTAAAGTCCCAACCGCAAGTTACTCAAGCCAATCTTGTTTATGTTCAAGGTTTGTTACCACAACTCAGGGGCGAAGTGGCAAAGGCGCAAACATTAACTAATCATCGCAGTCAAATTATGGGTGCGGTGCAACCCATTGCTCAAATTAATTCCTCAGAATGGTTGCAAGCAGATAGCAACGCAGACCTTACACTCACAGACAACCAAGCTTGGTATCGTGTAGAGGTAAGTACTTTTTATGATGGTAAAACCTGGCGGAGTTCTCCCTTTAGAAATTTACAACCTCCCAAAACTGCTCTCGCCCAGTTTTTTTGGACAACTTTGGGAATTAATGTTAACCCAATGATTGAGATTCTTGTGTGGGATTCACAAGGAGAACAGCAAATTACATCTGCCACTATTAAAGGTGTGCGGTGGCAAAATGGATTTTTACAGCTATTGGCTGCTGGTTCGGAAATTTCTAATTATCAGCAGAATTCTCTCCAACCCAAACCTTTAGCGCTGAGTGAGTTCGTGCTGGAATGGGTACAACCATCTCCTATTACCCTGACAAGACTGTATGAACAAAATCCCCAAGCTGTAGAGGCTCTCATGCCGATTATGTGGCGTTATTTACAAAAAGCGGCTCAACTTCCTGTGGGTGATGTTCCTGGCTTTTTGCAGATTCAAGCGCAATTGGGTGATTGGCCGCTACAAATGATTGATTTAACCAATGATACTCAGCCAGAAATGGTGCTGACTATCTCAGCTGATGCGATCGCTTCTTTAGAGAATATTAACTTGGATACCCCAAAAACACAGCCAAATCAGTCTCGTCCTCGGACACTGATTTTGTCGGATAGTGGTAAGGTGATTTATACAGATTTTGAAAACATTTCTCCACAAGCTTTGACAGCGATCGCCAAGCTTTCCCACAGTCAATCTCTCGCATTGTTAGTAGAGAATGCCCAGAATTATAGCCTCCAACGTTGGTCAGATAAAAATCAGCGCTTCGAGTAGTAGTTTTCTCAATTGTCGGCTATAGGCGATCGCTGAGAAGACATTTGGTTTATTCTTCTGGAATATGATCCGCTAAACGTTGTTTTTTCAGGTTTTGTAATTGCTGTAACAAGGAATCCACTTCTGCTTGCAGGTGTTGCAGTTTTGCTTGTTGATCATCTTGATAATAGGACTTTGTGACATCGCTAACCCAGAGAGTCTGGGCAGGACGTTCAGAAACACTAGATGAATAAGTAGGCATTGTTAAAAAAAAATCTACAAATCGACTCACACCATTTAGTAAATATTACAATAATTTAAGGTTAAGTTTTGTTAAATACTTGTATATTTTTAATCACATAACCTAATGAGTTACTGGTGTATCCATAAGCGACGGTAATTATATGGTCTGTGTTCCATACTGAAATTGATGCCCTGTTGCTTTTCCAGCCAGAGTAACTTCAGCAGACACGGACAATGATATTATCAGTGAGACATTAGCATTAAAGATAGATAATATTCCTCTAAAATAGAAAATCTAGAAGGAAAAGCTAAAAAGTAAAAATTCAGTTTTTTCTTTGCCAATGCAGCGCTCCCTCATCCCCAATCCTTAGTTAAAAACTTTTAAAGCCTGTGACTGTGAGTTTGTCTGTTGCTAAATCTAATCGCCAATCTTGGCCTGGACTGATAGAAGCTTATCGTGAGTACTTGCCTGTCAGCGAAACAACGCCTGTTGTCACCTTATTGGAGGGTAATACGCCCTTGATTCCAGTACCGGCGATCGCAGAACGTATTGGCAGACAAGTAAAGGTGTTTGTGAAATACGATGGTCTGAATCCTACTGGTAGCTTCAAAGACCGGGGTATGACTATGGCAATTTCCAAAGCCAAGGAAGCTGGGGCGAAAGCGGTAATTTGTGCCAGCACAGGTAACACATCGGCGGCGGCGGCGGCTTATGCTAAACGTGGCGGGATGAAACCCTTTGTCTTGATACCCGATGGCTATGTGGCGTTGGGTAAGTTAGCACAGGCTTTGTTATATGGTGCAGAAGTTTTAGCAATTAAAGGCAACTTTGATCGGGCGCTGGAAATTGTCCGCGAAATGGCAGAAAGCTATCCCATAACTTTAGTTAATTCCGTGAATCCCTACCGTTTGGAAGGGCAAAAAACCGGAGCCTTTGAAGTTGTGGATGCTTTGGGTAATGCTCCAGATTGGTTATGTATCCCGGTGGGTAATGCCGGAAATATCACAGCATATTGGATGGGGTTTTGTCAATACCATCAAGCCGGGAAATGCGATCGCTTGCCCAGAATGATGGGATTCCAAGCCGCCGGTTCAGCCCCCTTAGTGAATGGACACCCCATTTCCCATCCTGAAACCATCGCCACAGCTATCCGCATTGGCAACCCTGCTAGTTGGGATAAAGCCATAGCTGCCCAAACTGCCAGTCAAGGCTGCTTCAAAGCCGTTACAGACGAGGAAATTTTGGATGCCTATAGACTTTTGGCATCATCAGAAGGGATTTTCTGTGAACCCGCCAGCGCTGCGTCTGTCGCTGGGTTATTGCAGGTTAAAGACCAAGTTCCCACAGGGGCGACAGTGGTTTGTGTCCTGACTGGGAATGGTTTAAAAGACCCAGATACAGCCATTAAGCACAGTCATAGCCAATTTAAACAAGGCATTGATGCTGAATTGGGTGCAGTAGCCAAAGCAATGGGATTTTGATAATTCGTAGTTCGTAATTCGTAATTCGTAGTTCGTAATTGGGTAAGACTCTCATTCTTGATTCCTGAAAGCCTTGAAGTAGGGGCTGGTTTACAGATATGCTCAATTACCAAGAACAATTTTAATAAACCCGCCCCTACTAGGTTTCTACTTTACTAGAATTGGACTTTTTGAATTTCTGGTTGGGTTAATGACTAATAACTAATGATGCTAATTTGGCTGCACCCACCATTCCCGCCGTGTTGCCTAATTCTGCTGGTAAAATTTTTAAGCCGGCGCGAGATGTCGGCATAACTCGTCTTTCAATTTCTGCGTTGACTGCGGGGGAGAAAAACTCAAAGCTAGCACTGACACCACCACCCAGAATAATCGCTTCTGGTGTTAACACGTAAATTAAACTAGCTAAACCAATCCCCAAATTCTTGCCATATTCTTGCCAAAAAGTTAATGCTTCTATATCTCCGGCTGCGGCTAGTGCGCCTAATTCGGCGGGTTCTTTACCTGTGCGGCGATGAATTGCGCCAATGCAAGCATACTGTTCCAAAGAACCGGGATTGCCACTATTACATTTAGGTCCATCGGGATTTAAGGTAATTAAACCCAGTTCGCCAGCTGCGCCTTGATGCCCGACAAACAATTTACCATCTAAAATAATCGCACCACCAACCCCAGTCCCCAAGGTTAACAAAATTAGGTTGCGAAAGTGGCGACCGGCACCCAACCAAGATTCTGCTATTCCGGCACAGTTGGCATCGTTAGCAATAACAGTGGGTTTACCAGTTTTTTCTTCTAACCAGTCTGCTAAAGGCACATTTTGCCATCCGGGTAAGTTGATGGCGATTTGGGCAATGCGTCCGGTTTTATCAGCAGGGCCAGGAGTTCCCACACCAATAGACACAGCTTGATTATACGGGTCTACTTGCGCGATCGCATCTACCATGACAGCTAGAACGGCTTCTGGTGTCGATGGTTGGGGAGTTGCTACAGTCAATGATTGTAAGCAAGTGCCATCAGGGTTGAACCGTCCCAGCTTAATTGCTGTTCCCCCCACATCAATACCAATTACTTGTGAATTAACCACCTGAAAACATATTAAACAGAACTAACCACTTCACTAAATCAAATACAGAACCTCACCCCCAACCCCTCTCCTTGGTAAGGAGAGGGGAGAATACAAATTTTATTAGCTTTTTTGGGTTTTATTATCCAAAAATTCTGATTTTTCTGTTTCTTTGAGAACCACCTGTGAACTCGTCGCCATTGCAGAATGAACACTAAATGGTAATTGCCAAGCTGTCATCGGAGTACCCCGTAACAAGCCGGACAAAGCAACGGATAACATAAACCCACCTGTAGCAGCCGCAATTAAAGAAATATTATCTTTCACTCTACTCTCTCTGTAATAACTTCAAAAATATTTAGACGCAAAAACAGCCATTTAGATGCAATTAATGGCAAGTCTCAATCACCCACCATACACCTTGATAACTGATAACTGATAACTGTTCCCTGATTTATTTCCGCATTCTATTTTCGCGCCGTAATCGAGGATTGACAAACTCATTTAACCCTTCACCGAGTAGTGATAACCCTACTACCATTAATGTCATGGCTAAACCAGGAAAGAGGGTAGTCCACCAAATGCCTGTGGGTAGGGCTTCTAGGGCTTGTCTTAAATCATGTCCCCATTCTGGCACTTCTTCGGGAAGTCCTAACCCCAAAAAGCCTAAACCGCCTAAGACTAAAATGGCATCGGCAGCGTTGAGGGTAAATAGTACGGGTACGCTTTGAATAACGTTAAAAAATAGATAGCGTGATAAGACAACCCAAGTAGAAGCACCCAGCGCTTGAGCCGCTTCAATGAATACCTCTGTTTTGACGCTCACAGTGTGATTACGGACAACGCGATAATATTGGGGAACGTAGGCTATGCTAATGGCGATCGCAGCATTGAAAATTCCCCGACCGACCACAAAAGCTAGTGTCACTGAAAGTAGTAGCCCCGGTAAGGTGTAGATGCTATCCATGAGAAACAGTAAAATTTTATCTAATTTACCGCCCAGATAGCCACTGACCATTCCTAACGGCACACCAATAAACATACTCAAGGCTGTAGCTAAAATCACTACTTGCAGCGCAGCTTGAACGCCAAACAATGTGCGAGAAAATACATCGTGTCCCAGGCGACTTGTACCAAACCAATATTTAGCTGATGGTGGTGTTTGGATGGGGTTAGACAGGAACTCTCTGGGGTCTTGTAACCATCCCCAAGCTTGTAATACAGGTGCGAAGAATGCCAAAAACAGGAAAAATAGAGTGATGGCTATGCCAATCAGCATTAATTTTTGGGAAAGGTTGGGATTTTGGGCAAAACGTAGAAATGTCGGTAGCTGACGTTTGGTAATGGCCATGAGCGATCGCCTGCATAAAGCAAGATACTATTCTACATATAAGATGCTCTCGTTCTCTGAAACCATCTGGAGAATTGGCTTAGAAGTGTTTGAAAAGTCTAATTTATTACTAACCCTGGCGACTAGAAGTCGCGGCTATACAGACATGACGCGTAGCGTCTTCCCGGAGGGAAGGCCACCTCCGGGGGTTAAAAAGCTCAATTTTTTATTAGTCCGCGGAGGCGGACTTTGTTTGTGTAGTAGCGATTTCTAATCGCCCAAAACTTCTCAAACAACCTTTAAAGATGGCTTTCAATTAGCTGACGATATTCGCTCTTTTGCTTGACACCTTTGACTTCTTTCAATAATTCCTTATCTTTAAAGAATTGAATCGTCGGTGTTCCGGTGACATTGGCGTTTTCGGCAATATCTCGGTCTTGGTCGATGTCAATTTCGACAAAGTGGATTTTACCTTCAAATTCATCTACCACTTTATTTAATATCGGTTTCAGGGTATGACAAGGACCACAACCAGGGGAAATGTATTTGACTATGATCAAGCGATCGCTTTCATGGAATAATTTTCTTAAGGCGTAACCCCCCTCATGACGTGTCGCCTGTAAATTAAATCCAGCTTCCTCTTCCGCTTCCGTTTTCTTGGCTGGCTGGGGTGCTAATTCATTCACTGCTGTAGCTGACTGATGATGAAATTCTGTAATTAAGCCCTTTGACGACAACCAGCGTTCAGCTAACATCGCCGCCATACAGCCAGTACCAGCAGCCGTAATTGCTTGACGAAATTCATGGTCTTGCACGTCGCCAGATGCAAATACACCTTCTACACTGGTTTCTACAGAATTATTTTTAGTGACAACATAACCCACCTCATCCAGTTCTAATTGTCCTTTAAATAAGGCAGTATTGGGAGTGTGACCAACGGCGTAAAATAAACCCTTGGCGTGAATTTCACTTTCTGCGCCAGTTTGATTATTCCGCACCTTCACCCCGGCCATCTGACCATCACCGAAAATATCCACCGCTTCAGTATTCCAATGTACTTGGATTTTGGGGTTATTTAAAACCCTGTCTTGCATAGCCTTAGAGGCGCGCATTTTATCAGAACGCACCAGCAGATTAACTTTAGAACCGTATTTAGTCAGGTAAATAGACTCTTCCGCCGCCGAGTCGCCAGCCCCAATCACAGCTAATTCTGCACCGTGAAAAATCGGTGTCGCGCCATCGCAAATTGCACAAGCAGAGATACCCCGACTCCAGAATTGATGTTCGCTGGGTAAACCCAAACGCTTGGCTGTTGCACCAGTGGCTATAACTATACTATGGGTTTTGATTTCCCTTTCTTGGGAACGGATAATAAAAGGACGCTGACTCAAATCAACAGATGTCACATCCTCAGTATATAACTCTGCCCCCCAGCGTTCAGCTTGCGCCTTCATGTTATCCATCAGTTCTGGCCCTGTAATACCTTGGGGGAACCCCGGAAAGTTTTCGACTTCCGTAGTAGTCATCAGTTGTCCACCGGGTAAACCGCCCATTTCAAAGCCTTCAAAGACCACCGGTTTTAAATTCGCTCTTCCTGCATAGATGGCGGCTGTGTATCCGGCTGGCCCAGAACCAATAATTACTAAGTTTTCTACTGTGGGGTTAGGCATAATATTAAGCGTATTCATAACGACTACGGTTAATATAGCATAATCAGATGCGGATTGAATTAAGAACCTCACCCCCAGCCCCTCTCCTTAGTAAGGAGAGGGGAGTATGAGACAGCATTATCTATGACTATTCTTGTAGATGTTTCCTAATAATTTGGGCATCTAGTCAGTAGGGTGGGTATAGCCCAAGGGGCATGGCTGCGCTAAAGCGGCAGCGTAACCCACCATTAATTATGACTAGCAATGAGTTAGGCTAAGGAATGCGAATTTAATCAAGAACCTCACCCCCAGCCCCTCTCCTTAGCAAGGAGAGGGGAGTATGAGAAAGCATTATCTATGACTGTTCTTGTAGATGTTTTCTAATGATTTCGGTATCTAGTTCTAAGAGTTCTGCTATTTCTTGAATACTCATACCTTTCTCAGTAAGTTTTGGGACTAATTTTAATTTAGTCTTTTCCAAAATACTTTCGTACAGTCGAGTATTTTTGAATTCATCTAAATCAAGCATGGTTTCAATTTCCTCTAAAGCGAGAGTGGGAAACTTATAAAATACGATGGCTTGGATAAATGCTAGCACTTTCTTTTGCAGATTTTCATCAGGTAAGTTTTGCTTCGCCTGAGTGATTAGCTGTTGGGCTAAGGAAGGGGCTTTTTTAGGTGTTTCTACAAACAGTTTGGCTATTCCTAACCCCAAAGAATATTCATCTCTTGTAGAAAGTTCATTTAAGTAAACACAGTGTAGATGCTGTTCTGTTAAAACCCGATAACGGGGATGAGGTGGGCTTTCGTGAATGCGTTTGTCGTAAATGACAATTGCATACCAATCTGAATTAGTTGGTTGTTCTTGACGGAAATAAACAAAAATTTCTCCAAAAAACCGTTCGTAAAATTCTTCATCTTTGTAGGTTTGCAATTCTACAAAATATAAAGGTTCATTTTCAAATCCCTCTCTTGTGGTGAATACGCCATCTAAGCGAAATGATTGTTGTTTGACTTCAGGCGCAGTGAATGTGTAAATATTGGGATTTGTATCAGGTTTTTCAATTAGTTCAAAAAATATTTGTGGTAGTTCCTTAATCAGTTCATAAAAAATTACATTTGTTTTCATTGATGCTACTTTTGCTAAACTTTACAGCCATTTTGGTTTGAATAAAATATATAGTAATCTTAACTAAGTTATAAACCTAAAGAAGTTTCAAAGCTTTCAAAGACCACAGGTTTTAAATTCGCTAGTCCTGCATAGATAGCATCTGTGTAGCCGACTTGCCCAGAACCAATAATTACTAAGTTTTCTACAGTCGGGTTAGTCATAACATTAAGCATATTCATAACGACTATGCTTAATATAATATTAAAGCTGGTAGTGAGGACTTTAGTCCTCTAGTGATAGAAATGTCAACTATTGGGGCATACTAATATTGAAGTCTGTACCTGCTCTTGAGCCAAAAAACAACCAGAAACGTAGAAACGTTTCCCGAAATGTCTATACATGACCAATAACTATCAGCACATATCAGAATCAACTAACTATTAAGAGAGAATAACATGACAAATTCAACGCCAGACTTATGGGCAAAGATTCGCCAACAATTTGATAGTTCACCGTATCCTAATCATGCTCTTGATAAGTCTCCTAAAGGTGATGTTAATGCACTATACATTCATAACATAATTACCCCTTATTATCTGAGAAATCAGAAAGTTATAGACACCAAAAACAAAGTAATTTTAGATGCTGGATGTGGAAGTGGTTATAAATCCCTAATTTTAGCGGAAGCTAATCCTGGGGCAAAAATTGTTGGTGTTGATATATCAGAAGAGTCGATTAAACTTGCCCGTCAGCGTTTAGAATATCATGGTTTTGACAATGCGGAATTTCATGTTTTGTCAATATATGATTTGCCGAATCTAGATTATCAATTTGATTATATTAACTGTGATGAAGTTCTCTACTTCTTTCCTGATATAGCTGTGGCGTTGCAAGCAATGAAAGCCGTCTTAAAGCCGGAAGGTATTATTCGCACCAACCTACATAGTTCATTTCAAAGATTACCTTTTTTTCGCGCTCAAAAGCTCTTTTCTCTCATGGGTTTGATGGATGGCAATCCAGAAGAATTAGAGATGGATATTGTTGTCGATACAATGACAGCTTTAAAGGATAATGTCAATCTCAAATCTACAACTTGGGATTCTAAACGTGAAGGAGAGAATAGAAAAGAGAGAATTTTAGCGAATCATTTATTACAAGGAGATAAAGGTTACACTGTTACTGATATGTTTACAGCATTGAGTGCAGCTAATTTAGAGTTTATCAATATGAGAAACTGGCGACAATGGGATTTGATGAACTTATTCAAAGAACCAGATAATTTACCTGCCTTTCTGGGAATGAGTTTACCAGAAATTTCCTTAGAAGATCAGTTTCAATTATTTGAACTACTCCACCCTGTCCATAGATTATTAGACTTTTGGTGTGGACATCCCCAAGCAGCAAATCCTTTTGTAGCAGTTTCTGAATGGTCTGACGCTGAATGGGAAAATGCCACAGTACATCTACATCCAGAATTAAAAACTGCTGATTTCAAAACAGAAGTTATGGCTTGTGTTAGCGAAGGTAAAACTTTTCCTATCCGTAAATATCTAGCTTTAGGTGAAGAATTGGTCTATGTGGATAGCTCAATGGCTCTGTGCTTACTACTCTTGTTTGATAAACCTCTGTCAATGATGTCTTTAGTGGAGCATTGGCAACAGTTTAGACCTCTTGATCCTCTAACGGCAAAACCTATTGACAAAGTAAAAGTTTTTCACTTGTTACAAAAACTGCTATCGGTGCTACAAGATTTTGATTACATAATGCTAGAGACTCAATCTCAATCCTAGTTTGTAGTGAGCTATTTATCTCTCAAAGAATGTTTTATCAAGTGGTTGGTGATGGATCAAAAAATCTTATATTCTCCCCAACCACCTTTTTGATGTGGGAATAAAATTTCAAAGATACCCTTTTGAGTGAAATTTTTGGGCATATGGATATGATATTAGAGTTGAGAATAATCCTATCAGAGCAAGGATGAGCAGGACTTTAGTCCTGACTACAAACTTGAATTTATTTTTTCAGATAAGGAAGAATATTAGTTACTACAGGTAAAGAATCTAACCCATTTTCAACTAACTGGGGAAATTGAGATAAACTCTCTATAATAGTTTCGGCGAAATTGTACTCTGAATTGTCTCCATAATTAACCGTCAGGTACTCTAATAACTCTAAAGCATAATCAGGAAAACCTAAAATATCAGCTATACAAGCTATTTTGAGAATTTTACTAAGTTCCTTAACAACAGGATTTACATTTTCCCCTATCGGGTCTTGCAGATAAAAAGCATCTCCCCAAAGCATTTGTCCAGAGCGAATTTTTGATGCTATTGGTGAACGAGCGCGAACACGATAGGCAGGGGTTAAATCAAATAATGTAAAACCATGTCCTCTTAAATAAGCATCTACATCAGCAAATAAAGGTTGATTTGCATATATATGTGAAAATTCAACTTCTGTTTGAATCCCCAATACGCCACGGTTTAAAATTTCAGATGCTCCTTTTAAAACATCAAGTTCCGCACCTTGGACATCAATTTGTAAAAAATCTATGGTGTTAATTCCTTCCTCAGCGCAAAAAGCATCTAACGTGGTTGTCTCAATATCCATAGTGAAATCCAAATTACACAATTCCGGTAAGCTGGAAAATCTATCTGTATATGGTTCATTCGGTGGATACAGAGAACTACACATAGGATGCTTTGTCACATAAAGGGTTTTCTCTTCGATAGACTTACCCAGGGCTAAAGGAATATGTTTTTCAGTCCAATTGATGTTTTTCAACTCCAGGTCAGCTTCAGCAGCTTCACAGGCATCTGCATCGGCATCAAAACCGTAGATAGTCAGATTAGGAGCAAATAAATTCCAAGCACCAGCACCGTAGTCATCTTGTGATGATAATTTCCGAGAGCCTACGTTGCATATTGTGATGTGAATTTGGTCAAGGCGACCTTTTTCTTTAAGGCTTTTGATAAAGACAGACATAGCGTGTTTAATCTCTGTATACTTTCATCAGCAAGTATCTGTTGCACATTCCACACTGTCAACTCTCCCATAAGTTAAAGGCTTGTAGTAAGGACTTTAGTCCTTTCCATCTCATATCATCCACGCTTCGCACTCAACGCTGCTACAGCCGCAAGGCTTGACAAAAAAGAGCTAAAGTTCTTACTACGAACTTAATTACAAGAATGTTACATTGCTTAACATAGTTTGATTTATGAACGCGCCACCAGTATCAATCCCTATATTCCCTGCTGAACTCAACAGATAGTGCTTCTGTGGGTCACAACTCCGGTTTGTCAAAGAAGCCGAAATTGTCTAAGTCTTATAAATGCTTGAAAATATGACCTATTGATATATGAGGAAAAAAATTTTTTAGTTGGGGTGATATGAAATTGATCGAGTGTGGGTAAGTTATATCTAGAACGGGAAAACAATTTATAACTCAGGAAAATTACTTATGAAAAGCGAATTAAAAGCTAAGTTCCTCCAACACATCCAAGGCAAAAAGAAAAACGAAGAAGGTTTCACCTTAATTGAATTGTTGGTTGTTATTATCATCATCGGTATTCTGTCCGCTATCGCATTACCTTCTTTCTTGAACCAAGCAGCCAAAGCTAAACAATCTGAGGCAAAAACTTACGTTGGTTCAGTAAACAGAGCGCAACAGTCTTACCGGATTGCAAACCCAAGCTTTGCAACTGATGTTGAATCACTGGAAATTGGTATTCCTACATCAACTGTAGACTATGACTATGAAGTTGTTGTGGCAGAGACAGATGCCACATCTACTATCTTTGAAGCAACAACTAAGGATGCAGCTTCTCTGAGAAGCTATGCTGGTGGTGTTGTCATTCTCGCAAATGGGCAAACTTCTGCTGCTGCTTGTCAGACAACAGAGGTATCAGCTACTCCTCCAGATGTTACGGTAGATCCTGCTCTAGCAGCTGCTGCCTGTGAGACTACAAATCACAACATGAGATAAGGTTTAATGCTTTATTTTAGAAAATGCTAAATCAATCATAATTGATATAGCATTTTTTTATCTAATCATCTCACGTAATGTAGGGGTTAACGGTGTTAACCCCTGCTTTTGATTTTGAAACTTATGCCAAATCTGGTTTAATCTTTGTAATAGATTTAAAAACAAGGTAAGCATTTTTAATCATGACCACTCAGTTAAATAATCAAATTTCTTCAATTCCCACCTTATTAACTATTCAACAATATGAACAAAATATTACTAAAAATCCCACAGAAGTTATTAACTATTGGTATTTAGGATTAAATTTATTATTAGAGGGTAGAGAAGAAGAAGCACAGATTACTTGGATGACTCCATTTCTTGAATTTGGAGAACAAGAATCAGAAAAGTGGCTGCAACAATTAACAGAAATATTATTAAATGCTGCTCAACAACAAGAAGCCAATTCTCACTATCAAATAGCTTGGGCAATTCGTCAACACATTAGAGAATTTGTCTCTGATGATATTAATAATCTTCTAAAAATAATTGAGCTAAACATTGACTTAAAAATTCATGATTTAGAAACAAATACTAATCAATTAATTGAAACTATATCTCAACTCACAGAAACCCCAGTTTTTGATAAAAACTTATTAGTTCAAGTAATTGAAAAGTTAGTTCATGCTGACCCAGTTAATCCTCCTGTCTTTATAGATAAATTGGTAGAAGCATTTATACCTTATTTATTAACTTCTGAAACTATTATTAAATTATTGGCAGATAAAGCTGATGCCTATCATGATTTCTTTTACGAGCATATGTCAATGTATTTTGCCAAAATTTTGCTCCGACTAGAACCTAATAATCTCAGCTATATTAGAAAAATTATTTTTCCCCTGCAAAAACTAGGAGGAGATTATAATAAAGAGTCTATTCCTTGGGCAAACAAATATTTAGAAATATCTCAAGATTTAGTTGATAAAATCATGGGTACGCACTTTTTGTTGGACTCATTATTAACGTCTTGTGGAAATTGGGAAAAATCAGTTCAAGCTTACGAAAAATATAAACTATTTTTAGCTAATCTTGTTGCTAGTAAAACAGAAAGCGAACGGTTATTTGAAATTTCACTCATTGGTGCTTTTTTACTATACATTGAAGATAATCCGGGTGAAAATAGATTACTTCGTAATGGAATAGCGGATCTCTGTCAACAAGTGATATGGAAAAAGTTTCCTGAACATATCAAGACTTATCAACAACGTTTTAATTCACCTCGTCCTGCTTTGAGTGAGCGTCCTTTAAAAATAGGCTATTTATCTAGCTGTTTTCGTACTCACTCGGTCGGTTTTTTAGCTTGGTGGTTATTAAAATATCATGATCGGCAAAAATTTGATATTCATTTATATTCTTTAAGTAATCTTTCCCAGGATCTACAACAACAAGCTTATCAAAAAGACTTTGGTGATCATTTTCATCAAGATTTTCCTTCGTTGGTAGCAATAGCAGATAAAATTAATCAGGATGAAATAGACATTTTAGTTGATTTAGATAGTTTAACTTCTTATAAAAGTTGTACTATCATAGCCATGAAACCGGCACCAATTCAAGTTACTTGGTTAGGCTATGACGCAACTGGGTTCCCCACAGTTGATTATTTTATTGCTGATAACTATGTATTACCAGAATCAGCACAAGATTACTATAGTGAAAAAATTTGGCGACTCCCTGAAAACTATATAGGTATTGATGGCTTTGCTGTAGGAACACCAACTATCAGCCGAGAATCGTTAGATATTCCTGATGACGGGATTATTTATTTTAGTTCCCAAACCGGGTTAAAACGTAATCCTCATAATATCCGGTTACAAATGCAAATTCTTAAACAAGTTCCTAATAGTTATTTTATCCTTAAAAGTTATCGAGCTAATGAGCAAGATTTAAAAGACTTTATCCACCCAATTGCTGAAGCCGAAGGAGTTGATTTAGAATGCTTAAGATTTCTATCTACCGTACCTTCAGGTACAGAACATCGCGCTAACTTAGCCATTGCTGATGTAGTTTTAGATACTTACCCCTACAACGGCGCAACCACAACCCTAGAAACCCTGTGGATGGGTATCCCCTTAGTCACCAGAGTAGGAGAACAATTTGCAGCGCGTAACAGCTACACCATGATGATGAATGTAGGAGTTACAGAAGGTTTAGCTTGGAGTGATGCAGAGTATGTAGAGTGGGGTGTGAAATTAGGTAAAGATGAACAATTGCGACAACAAATAGCGTGGAAGTTGCGAAAGTCAAGACAAACCTCTCCATTATGGAATGGTAAGAAATTTGCGCGTGAGATGGAGAAAGCATATCAGCAAATGTGGGAGAAATATATTGATAGTAAAAAATAGTGGATAGTGGATAGATCCCCGACTTCTTAAAGAAGTCGGGGATCTGGGTTGATGTAGGGAAATCCAATATTTATTGTAAATTTAATTATAATCAAAATATGGAAATACTAACAGTAAATCAAATTTTAGAGAAAGTTAAAGCATTCCTCCAAAAAACCTATCAAGATAATTTAGATAAAGTGATCTTGTTTGGTTCTCGTGCTATCCTGAATTTGCAACTTCTAGGTCTTATTATAGTATGTTTTATTTAGCATAAGCTTTGTTATTAAAGGAAAACTTATCTTATTCTAGTCATGCTGCTGTGATTTCTGCTTTAGGTAAATACTTGGTAAAAACTAATAAAATTCCTAGTAAATATCATCGTTATCTCATTGATGCTCAGGATCAAAGAAATAGAGGTGATTATGATGTTAACCCTGATTTAACTAAAGAAGATGTTTGAAAAGTGGTTGGCTGTGATTTTAGGCACTCGCAGATCCCCCCTAGCCCCCCTTGAAAAGGGGGGAATTAGAATCAAAGTCCCCCTTTTTAAGGGGGATTTAGGGGGATCTATAATGTTTTGCTACCAACAATGAGACTTTTAAAACATCCTCTAAAGAAGATGCTAATAAATTGATTGTGCAAGCTGAAGAAATGTTAAATTTTACCAATCAATATTTAAGTCAACAGATTTAAATTATGTCTGATATAGAAGAATTCACGTAGCAGTAGAGAAAATTATCGTAAACAATAATTGCTTAAAAGCTCGTAGTGTTCGCGTAGCGTCTCGTAGAGAGGACTTCAGTCCTCCTCTTTCCCGGAAGCACTAAAGTGCTTACTACGAACATTCAAACATGAACATTTTTTCAGGTGGTAAGGCAATAAAATTTAACTGTTCTTGAAAATCTTTATCAGAATTGACTGGGATTAGTTTTTGAATATAAGGTTGATAGTGAAATAGTTCATATCCTATTTTGTTTAAATATTGTGCCACTTCAATATTACTGCCTTGACTGCCGGCAATATTTTCATATAGAATCACTGGCGCAAACTCAGCAATTAATTTCTCACTACCAAGGAGAACAGCCATTTCATGTCCTTCTGCATCTAGTTTGAGGAAATCAACTTTATCAATATTTTCTTGCTCTATTAAACTATCTAAAGTAAAACAGTTTGCTTCCTCAAAAGCGTATCCAGTCATCTTCTCTGCTGCTTCACTGGAAACTACCTGATTTAGTTCATTAGCAGAATGTAGTAATAACTTTATTTTACCATTGCGATCGCTTGCAGCCCCGGCACAAACCTTTACCCACTCAAATTGATTAATTCTACAGGTTTCTTGTAAGGAATTTACACAAATAGAGAACGGTTCCACAGCGAAAACTCGTCCCTCAGACCCAACTTTTGATGCAGCGCTGAAAGTATATACACCGATATTAGCACCAACATCAATAACAGTCATACCGGGTTTAATATTATTGCGCCAAAACTCCATTTCTTTTTCAAACCAGTCTTGCTCAGTAATTAAAACACTGGTTGCAATGCTACGCAAGCTTGGCTCAACTGCCATGATCATATCACTTTCAAAAGCTACATAAGTGAATGAACTATTTATTGGTAATTGAGTCCAAGACCATTGGGGAGTTAGGGAATTTGACTGATAAAATTTACGTGATACTTCTTGCCAATAATCTGCCACTGCTGTATGGTTTAAATTTCGATAAGCCAAGTAAAGCGCTTGCAGAATAGGTGCAGAATCTGGTACTAACTTTCTAGCTTGATGTAAATATAAAATTCCTTCTGGTTCTCCAGCCATTAAACTAGATATTCCCAGCTTGAGATTAGGAATAACTGAATTTGGTGAAAGTTGAGCAGCTATATTTAAAAAACGACGACTTACAGCAGTGTAAAAAGCTATCTGTGAGCGACAGATTATTTCACTTAATAAAAATAATGCTTGTTGGTAACTATTGACAGATAATAAATTATTTTCTAAGCACTGTTGCTCATTTATGGAGAATTTATTGTTACCTTCAAAGGTATATATTAAAAAATTACTCTGATTTTCAGAGGATACATAAGCAGACTGGAGAGAGTGAATCAAAGTATTAAATGATATCTCTACTGCTTTTGCTCTTTCGCCAATTATGTTATGAATTAAAGCAAGATGGGCTGCACACATAGGATGTCCATCTATGTTTAAGCCATTATTCAGAGCTTCAATAGCCATTTCTATATAGACTGGACGCATCACAAGATTGTCATCACATTGTTCGGCTTCACTCAGTGCGACTACTGCGATGTTATTCCAATCAGCCGACGACTGAGGATCATCCCAATCAGTATTTTCCAGAATTACAGCAATTTTAGATACAGTATCAGATGTAATACAGGGAATTAGTTTTTTAATGTATTGCAAATATACATGATCAGCAGCAGAATCAAAGTTCATATTTTAATCAGGTTCAAAGTATATAGTTGTGGTAATTACTTAAATAATAGCAATACTCTATTAAACAGAATACCCAAGATAATCCAGAAACTAACATCTAGGCTGCAAATTTTCAAGACTGACTCGAAAAAACTACCCAGAGGCTCAGATCCCCGACTTCTTGAAGAAGTCGGGGATCTATAGTTCCCAAAAAATGAGAGAATTACAAGTTAACGATTACAACTACACAATATTAAATACACAGATCATGGTCAAAATTCAATTTTCTAAAGGTATTGACGAAGAAGTAATTCCCGAAGTACGCTTGACGCGATCGCGCACCGGTGACAGTGGCACAGCAACCTTTATCTTTACAAATCCCCAAGTATTGGCGGAAGGTAGCAGCGAAGAAATCACTGGGATGTACCTGATTGACGAAGAAGGCGAAATCATTACCCGCGAAGTTAAGGGTAAATTTGTCAACGGTAAACCAGAAGGCATAGAAGCGGTTCATGTGATGAAATCCGCCGAAGAATGGGAGCGTTTTATGCGCTTTATGGAACGGTACGCCGAACAAAACGATTTGGGATTCAATAAAGCTTAACAAATATGGAATGGGGCATGGGGCAAATCTCCCCCTCATCCCCCTCTTGTCCTCATATCTTTAATTCTCGTGTCAACGCAACCACATCCCGACTGTCCAGGAAAGATTGTCACCTGCGCTGTTGTGACGGTCAGTGATACTCGTAACCCAGAAACTGATAAAAGTGGTCAGATCATCCAGCAATTGCTGATTGCGGCTCACAATGTTGTGGAAGCATACAAAATCGTCAAGGATGAGCCAGCGCAAATTCAAGCACAAATAGAAGAACTGAGTAAAAATGCTCGTTTAGATGTAATCATCTTCAATGGTGGTACTGGTATCGCTCCCAGAGATACCACCTATGATGCGATTGAGAAATTATTAGAGAAGACCTTACCTGGATTTGGGGAGTTGTTCCGATTTTTAAGTTATCAAGAAATTGGCTCACGCGCGATCGCTTCTCGTGCTGTGGCTGGAGTTTATCAAAATAAATTAATCTTCTCTCTTCCCGGTTCTAGTAATGCGGTGCGATTGGGGATGGAAAGGCTGATTTTGCCAGAAATGGCTCATTTGGTTAGTCAGATGCGAATTTAGGGGAAAAACCTCACCCTGGTTTTGCTATGCAAAACCTGTCCCTCTCCTTGGTAAGGAGAGGGTTTTGTGCAGATGTCTTTGGGTTCGTTTCTGCGCCCCTCCTCGCTTGCCTACCCACAAGTCTTATCAAGTTGCCTCATCACGTTTTGATCCCCCCTAGCCCCCCTTGAGAAGGGGGGGAAATTTCTTAAAGTCCCCCTTTTTCTACGCCGAAGGCGCATCCCCGAAGGGGTTTAGGGGGATTTAGGGGGATCAGATCACTTGTGTGTACACCGTAGCCTTGTAGGAGAGAGGTTTGGAGAGAGGTTTACATCAAAAAACCCCCGCATATACGGAGGTTATTGTTTATTAAATTAGTTTTTCAAAAGTTCAAAGGTTTTAAAAAGGTGAAATTGCTAAACAAATAACAGCTAAAATCGCAGCGATGATATAAAAAACCGCTACAACTTGTAATTCTGACCAGCCGGTTAACTCTAAATGATGGTGTAGGGGAGCCATTTTAAATAAACGCTTACCTTTTCCATCTGGTCCCTTTGTCGCTTTGTAATAACCTACCTGAGCGATGACAGAAAGGGTTTCCACAAAGAATATCCCACTGAGAATAAACAGCGCTACCAAACTATTAGTCAGTAATGCGACAGCAGCTAAAGCCCCACCCAGTGCCAAGGAACCTGTATCACCCATGAATACACGGGCTGGGTTGCGGTTATGGGCTAAGAAACCTAAGCAACCGCCACTTAAAGCGGCACAAAACACCATCAATCCAGGGTAAGCTGGGGCGACTATAGCACCTAATGCTAGTAAGGCGATCGCCACGGTTCCTGCGGCTAAACCATCAATACCGTCAGTTAAGTTAGTGGCGTTACTTTCTGCTACTAAGACAAAGCCAGCCAGAGGCCAGAATAAGAATCCTAAAGGTATTGTTAAGCTCACCCAAGGTAAAGCTATATTTGTAATATGAGAATGCTCAGTGGACATTAGCCACAAACAAAACGCGGCTGCAAATACAATTTGCAACGCTAGTTTCATCTTTGGGGATATGCCTTTGTTTGATTTGCGGCGCAGAATTTGCCAATCATCCAGCCAACCCACAAATCCATAGCTGAGGGTTAAAGCACAGACAGCAAGCACTTCTGGGGCAAAATTGGAAAATACGCAGGCGATCGCCACAGCTACGGGGACAAAAAATATACCCCCCATCGTTGGCGTACCAGCTTTCTTTAAATGAGCTTGGGGTCCATCTTCACGAATGATTTGCCCAGTTTTGAGGGCTTGTAGCAGTGGTATCACCACAAAGCCGATAGCAGCTGAACTCACGGCTGACACCAACAAGGGTAAAGTCAGTGACATCCCTTGCCAAGGCGTTCTATTGCCCAGCCAATCAAATATTAATGCTGCCACACTCAGCACTAAAACTAAACCAGAAGCTAATCCAATACCCGAAACAGTTGATCCTTGGTTAGGAGACAATTTAGCGTCCACAAAAATTCCCTTCACTCCACACTTATAAAATTCAAAAATCAGAACAATACATATTAACTAGTTCAGTACGGCACAAATCACCATCTATGTCATCAGGCTAAAGCCTTTTGACTTCCGCGTAGCGGTATAGTCCCCAGCCTGTTGAGGCTAATCGTCGTCTATACTCACATCACTGTCATCATCCATATCAAAGTCCTCTATGCCGTCTTCCGTACTCAATAATTCTGAAATTTCTGCTTCTTGCTGTGAAAAATCGGTTTCTTGAGCCTTACGCGACACTAGACGACCTTGAAATTGCAACCAGTCCAACATAGAAGACTCTTGCTTGAGTGGGATTACCTGTGCGCGTTGGTTACGGGGTTCTTCACTTAAGGGAGAATTCAACATATCTACGAAAACACAAAAAGGTTTATGTAACTAGACATTAAGAAGTCTATCACTGACGAGGGATAATTTAATTATTCATTCGACTCTGGGGTGAATAAATCCGCAAGCTGACAGAATTATTTTATTTAATAGTGGTAAAACAACCTGGAATAGATTTTTAGTGTTTTGTAAGTTGCTATACATACGACATTAATATCGACTTAAGGGTGGATGAATTCTGATAACTTTTGAGGTAATAGACGATGATCGGCAAAGCAAATCTGATTGATGCGATCTCGGGGACAAATCGCGGGTTACTAGCGAGTGAACCACAAAAGCAGGCTATCTTAGCGGCGATCGCTAACTTGGAAGACTTTAATCCTACGCCTCGCCCTGTAGAAGCAAGCAACTTGCTCGATGGTGATTGGCGTTTAATATATACAACCAGCAAGGCTCTTTTAAACTTAGATCGCATCCCTTTCTGTAAACTTGGTCAAATTTATCAGTCTATTCGGGTCAACACTAACAGCGTTTATAACATAGCCGAGATTTATGGACTACCTTATCTCGAAGGTTTAGTGAGTGTAGCTGCCAAATTTGAACCTATTTCAGAAAGACGTGTCCAAGTGAAATTTCATCGCTCAATTCTGGGTTTAAAACGTTTAATAGGTTACAGTTCTCCCGCCAGTTTTATCCAACAAATTGAAGCTGGTAAAAAATTTCCGGCGATTGATGCTGCGATAAACAGTGAGAAACAGCAAGGCTGGCTGGACATTACATATATAGATAGTGATTTGCGAATAGGCAAGGGTAACGAGGGTAGCGTGTTTGTTTTGAGCAAAACATAAACTTTTGCTAATTTGTGTATTTCCGAATGAAGTTAAACGATCATTGGGTTTTTGTCAAGGAGGGTCTCACACCTATTTTAGGTTTGGGGTTAAAAATGAGTAAGTACTCAAAGGAAGAGATCAGCGCAATAGGGGAGGATAACACTCAGGTGATAAATAACTTAACAAAGGCTCTAGGCGAGACCTAGACGATGTACAGTGAAATCAAATAGCCCCTATTGGCAATCAATAATTAAAAGGGAAGATAATCATGGTTCAACGTGGTTCTAAAGTACGTATCCTCCGCCCCGAATCCTACTGGTTTCAAGAAGTAGGCACTGTGGCTACTATCGACCAAAGCGGCATTAAGTACGCAGCAATTGTCCGCTTTGATAAAGTCAACTACTCTGGTATCAACACCAATAACTTTGCCATAGACGAATTAGTTGAAGTAGAACCACCAAAGGCTAAAGCCAAAAAATAAGCAGTTGTAGCACTTGTAGGGTGGGTTAGGACGATAGTCCGTAACCCACCATCATCCATTACCTAAAATTTGCTCGTTTAATCAGCTTAAATGCCTGAATTGCCTGAAGTCGAAACAGTCCGCAGGGGTCTAAATCAATTGACCCTGCATCGAGAAATTACGGGTGGGGATGTGTTGCTGAACCGCACCATCGCCTACCCATTTTCTGTAGATGAGTTTATTCCTGAAATTACCGGCAGTGCGATCGCTTCTTGGCATCGTCGTGGTAAATATCTTTTAGCTCAACTCACATCTGAATCTCATTCATCCCCCATCTGGCTAGGCGTTCATTTGCGAATGACTGGACAATTGCTGTGGGTACATCAAGATGAACTAGTCCACAAGCACACCAGAGTGAGGTTATATTTTCAAGACCAGCAAGAATTACGCTTTGTAGACCAGCGCACATTCGGACAGATGTGGTATGTTCCCCCAGGAGTGGCGGTAGAAAGTATCATTACTGGTTTAGCAAAACTGGCTGTAGATCCATTTTCACCCCAGTTCACGGTTGAATATCTCGCCGCTAAATTGAAAAATCGCCGTCGTCCCATCAAAACGGCACTATTAGATCAGTCAGTGGTAGCGGGTTTAGGTAATATTTATGCTGATGAGGCTTTATTTAAGAGTGGAATTTTACCAGAAAATCTCTGTCTAAATTTGCAGTTAGAGCAAATTCAGCGTTTACATACAGCCATCATTCAAGTCTTAGAAACCAGCATTGCGGCTGGTGGGACAACCTTTAGCAACTTCCTCAACGTTCAAGGAGTCAACGGTAATTATGGCGGTGTAGCCTGGGTCTATAACCGCACTGGGGAACCTTGCCGAGTTTGTAGTACACCCATACAGCGAATTAAATTAGCCGGGCGTTCCAGTCACTTCTGCCCCCAATGTCAAACTTTGTAGAGACGCGATGAATCGCGTCTAACCCTCTAAGCAAAAAATTGTAGGTTGGGTTGACGTAAGGAAACCCAACATCATTGGCAACATCCTTGGTAGCGTTGGGTTGCGCTGCGCTTAACCCAACCTACATCTCTTACTACTACCGAAAAATTGGCGTTGAGCAAGAATATTGCCTTGTTCCTTGGTGTTCAAGATATTCTTAAGTGAAAATACATCTGTCCACAAGCTAAAATCCTCTTAAAACGATCTGCAAATTCAAGAGGCAATTTATGGCAGTCAAAAAGGGAGACATGGTTCGCGCTGTCCGCGAGAAGTTGGAAAACAGTCTGGAAGCAAAAGCCAGTGATACCCGCTTTCCTTCATATTTGTTTGACAGCAAGGGCGAAATTGTCGATATGAAAGGTGATTACGCTCTGGTAAAATTTGGGAAAGTGCCAACACCCAATATTTGGTTACGCTTGGATCAACTTGAGGAATTTAACTAACTCTCAGAGTCAAGTCTGACCCTACACCAACAAAACCTGCCTCCGCAGGTTTCAATATTTTATACTCAATACGGTTAAGTTATCATTGGTCTAGAATATCGACCAGAAAAAATTATAGAAGTTACGCATTGACAATTAATATTAAATATGTATTATCAAAAACCATATCTTTCGTAGGGGTTTAGCAATGCTAAACCCCTACAATGCTGGTCTATCTTCTCTACCCTGTAACCCACCTCTGCGACTAGCGAGTTCTTTCTCTATTTCATCTTCATCTAATAAATGTTTCCCAGAAGCAACAATTCTAGAGCGAATTTGGCGTAACCGTTCTCCCAAGGGAATTTTATTTACAGAGGTTTTCAAGCGAAGAAATTCCACAAAATCTAAAACTTCCTCTTGTTTGTCTTGTGGAAGGGAACGCCACTTGGTTAATAACTCTTGTTCTGCACTCATTTTGACTACCTACCTTTGATAATTTAACCACAGTACTATTAATCTATAATATGTCTGATGCTTCAAGAATTGGCTCAAGCCAATAGAGTCTAACTTCCTTCATTACGAATTACGAATTACGAATTACAAATTACGAATTATTATGGTTTCTCCTATTCTATGCCGTGCATCTCGTGTAACTATTGTTGGTGCTGGTAAAGTTGGTAGTACTCTCGCCCAACGCATTGCTGAGAAAAATCTTGCAGATGTGGTGTTGCTGGATATTGTTGAGGGAATGCCCCAAGGTTTAGCATTGGATTTAATGGAAGCTAGGGGTATGGAATTACATCATCGTCAGATTATGGGGACGAATGATTATACTGATACTTCTGATTCCGAAATTGTGGTAATTACTGCCGGAATTCCCCGTAAACCTGGGATGAGTCGGGATGATTTGCTGAAAATTAATGCCAAGATTGTAGTAGAAGCAGCTAAGAGTGCGATCGCCTATTCTCCCAATGCTATTTTTATAGTTGTCACCAATCCCTTAGATGTGATGACATATTTGGCTTGGCAAGCGACAGGTTTACCACGTCACCGAGTTATGGGTATGGCTGGGGTATTGGACTCAGCCCGATTTGAAACTTTTATTGCTTTAGAATTAGGGGTATTACCTGCTGATGTCAAGGCGATGGTATTAGGTAGCCACGGTGATTTAATGGTTCCCTTATCGCGTTATGCGACCGTTAACGGCATTCCCATTACAGAACTACTCGATTCCGCCACAATTGCCCGTTTGGTAGAGAGAACCCGCAACGGGGGCGCGGAAATTGTGGAATTGATGCGGACTGGTGGGGCATTTTTTGCGCCTGCTTCGGCTGTGAGTGTGATGGTAGAATCTATTTTGTTGAATCAGTCGCGGTTGTTACCTGTGGCGACTTATTTACAAGGTGAATATGGTTTAGATGATGTTGTGATTGGTGTTCCCTGTCGTTTGGGTTGCGGTGGAGTTGAGAAGATTTTGGAATTGTCTCTCACCGATGGGGAAAGAGAAGCTTTGCAGATTTCGGCGCAATCTGTGCGGAATAATATTAATCGGGCGCAGGAAATTTTGGCGATGAAATAATCATTTTTCCAGGCGATTAGAATATTGCTAACGCAACGCCAAGGGCGAACGCGGCTACACAGACAAAACCCGCCTGCGCGGGTTGCAAAGCATTGTTTAGTTTTGCGACTAAAAATAAAATCCTTACTGGGGATGGATTGCAAAAATTAGATACTTTTTATCTCGATTACTAGCCAACTCTGCAATGATTAAATTTATCATCAATTTTCATGCTTTCTCATCCACGCTGCTAAATGCTCTAACCGTCTTCTTACAAATTCTTTAAGTAATAAATTTCTATTAAGGTAATATGCCATCTTAGGGCTAAATCTGTAGTATAACCTAACAAGAAATTTTCCTAAAAAGTTCGACATCAACTTGCGATCTCTAAAACGTCTGAAAGTGTGTAGATCAGGATGAAATGGTGTTGAGTAGGCAGCAGTCGCAATAAAACAACCCTCACTACTAGTGCTAGTGCTACTGTAATTAATAGATTGTGGTCTAACAGGACAAATTTCAAGCGCGCATATCTTATCCATATTTTCGCGTAATTGCTTGAAGTCCTCATCACCACTATCAATTTCTGCAAGCCCTTGTTTAGTTGATGCCATTTCAGATATTCCCCTAACTAATACTTCTACGCTTTCACCTAAATTGGGATCTTTAAAATATCTGTCTATTTCTTGTCCATAGTTTTGGTATGCTTGTAAAGCTTTAACATCCAAATACTTTTCTAGTTGACCCAAAGATGTATATGTATCTTTTGCGTACCACAATACAAAAAGAAACTTACGATGATCTGATATACCTCCTAAATAACATCTGAGTATTTTTAGCAGAATCTGAGTTAAAGATGTTAAACTCATAATCTGGGTGCTTGTACTAGGATTATTCTTTTCGTCAGGATTTATAAAGCTTAACAAAAAGGATAGGCTAGATATTGCGTTGATATATTCTTGAAGAGCTTGTTGAGAATTATTTTGTTCTAAATATAAATCTCCTCTACCCATGTAATTCTTAAACTCTTTTGCATTTTCTTTAATAATTTTCTCTGTAAAACTCATTTTTTCTTTCTCCATTTTTTTTGGTAAAGTTATCCGTATCAATTTATTAGTAGGTGTGTTGGACTATTAACTTAGTAATAAGATTATTTAATATAAAAATCTAACGCACCACATAGACTAACCCAGTACCACAGCAGGTACTAACTTGTAACCCTTTTGACGACATAGATAAATTCTGTGTCTACCATTGATAATCTTAAATGGTTTACCAAAGGTTTTGTCTATACGGATTGGTTCACTACTTTTATAAAGAGCATCGTCAAGACAACCAACTAATTGTTGAAGTTTTGAATCTTTGAGTTCACGTTTATTAACAGTCTCAATGTCAGCCAGCACTACAGGAGAGAGATCAGCCATAACTTCCTCTGAGTTTTACCAACTTCAAATTTGTGTTTATGTTTACCAACCCTACACCACTCACCTAAACATGAAAAGCGGAAAAAAGCGGATCGCAAAAAAAGTTACCAAAAGGACGGAAAAAAGCTGAAAAATACGGATAAAGTCTGCTAAAATTGTTTATGTTACTTTACACTCCTAAATATGCAGGTTCACGAACTACTACAACTTGTGGATGAGGCTGTTTATCTTAACACTGGCAATCATCTAAATGACTTGCAGCGTGGAGTTATTGAGGGAACGCTAAAGTATCAAAAGTATGCGGATATTGCAGAAACTTGTGGTTGTAGCGCAGGTCATGCAAAGGATGTAGGTTACGAGCTTTTGCAAATTTTATCTGATATTTTTGATGAACCAATTGATAAAGGTAATCTTAAATCAGTTTTAGAACGTCAAGGAAATGTGAATATCTCTTTGGGTAATAATAGTAAAATTAATAGTAATTTAATTGGCTGTATAAATGTTGGTTCTAAGCAACCCAAAACTAAACCTGGTAAAAATCATGTTGTTAGTTCTAAGTTCCAGCAGGATAGTAAGAATAAAACTAAAATTGGAATAATTGATAAATTACAGAAGTTTGGCTTAAGTGACGAGCAAATTGCAGAGGTATTAGAGTTACCTTTAGAGGTAATTAAACAAGTTGATATGGTTGAATAAATTCAGGTATTATTCTCTAGATTTATTCGGAAAAAATAATCAATCAGGAATAAAATTAACAAACAATGTCAGGGCAAGCCCGTATAAGTTTGGTATAGTAATAACTTTATAAAAGAACGTAAAAACTTTACACGGTGCATATTTTGGTTCAAATCCGCCACAGCCCCTAAAAACAGAACAAATGCACGAAATATTCATAGAACTTTGGGAGCATCCCACTTTTTCTTTTGCAACAACAAAATAATTGTCATTGCGAGGAGGAACGACGAAGCAATCGCATGGGTTAGTTGTTAGTCGGAGATTTTGCGATTGCTTCACTCCACTTCGTTTCGTTCGCAATGACGTGTAAATAAAGAGGGGATGCTCCCTAGAACTTTCTTCACCCCTCACAGGCTATTTAGGCAGAGAAAAAGGAAAAGATTGGAAGAGCGATCGCTTTTACTTTCTCCGCGACTTACCAACCACCCCCAAATAACACAATTCTCTTACCTCTGCGTTCTCTGCGCCTCTGTGGTTCCTTAAATCTTAACCCAAATTCAAAACACCAGCCTGATAATTCACCACCAACGGCAAAATTTTCAGCCACTCTGAACCTAATAAAACCTCTGTGATTTCATCCCCCGCACAAACAGGAATCTCATACACATTTCCATCCAATAAAACCTTACCTGAATAAATATTAAATCTTGCCTCTCCCTGTGCAGTCCGCAGTGGTTCATTACCAAGATAAGACCAATCAAGACCATCTAAATCTTGGATATTAATTGCCATAAAGCCAGTGAAACCACTATCAAACATAGTATCCACAGGCAGATTTAATCCATCAAAAGTAATTAAATCAATTTCAAAAAAAATTTGACCCCTACTGCCAAAAATACCCTGAATCATATTGTGCCAGTTGTTCCAGTTTCATTCAGACCAAAAACGTAATGTATGGCATCTGGGTACTTTTGCAAGGCTTTTTTATGAGCTTGTTCTTTATCTTCATCAACGAAATAATCACCACTATTTGGATCTATAGCAATATACCAGCCATAGTGTTCTGTAATTAAATCAGGACAAACGCGATCAAATACAGCGCGACAACGGCGATAAACTATTTCATCTTCAGCTTTACGCCTAGCTAGTTCCTCCGGTGGTAAAGTCAATTCTGGAAAAATTCGCCCTCGCCGTAGGGGTCGTTTCGGCGTTGATTGCGTCATTTTATTAACCCTAAATGTCAAGGCTGTATTAAATCAATTTTACACCAATGACATCTTTATTTATTAACTTACGAATAGAAAGATCCCCGACTTCTTGAAGAAGTCGGGGATCTGAGTCTCTCGTGTTTGCAAATCAGATAGTATTGCTATATTGTTGCTAACAATTCATTCACACAAACTGGTTTTTCAGCTAAACCTATTAACCCACAGAAACCTTCAAACCACCGGGTTTACCCAGTTCACCTTGTAACACCACACCGCGCTGATTCGCGTGTAAATGCCGCAAAATCTTGTAAATTGCTTCAACTTCCTCAGCAGCACCCGCTTTTTGGGCGACTTCTTCCAGAGAAAGGGCGGTTTTTTCCTTTTGCAATACAGCCATTACCTTTGATTGCAATTCCAGAATTACCGCAGCAGCTTTTTTACCAGCTTCTACCCCTGGTTGATGGTAGGCGTTGACATTTACCAAGCTGGCGTATAAACCAACAGCACGTTCATACAAAGCAATTAACGCACCCACAGTTTTAGGATTGACTTGGGGAATAGTCACAGTAATCGAATCGCGCTGATTTTCGTAAAGCGCTTGTCGAGTTCCTAAGAGGAAACCTGATAGAAAATCGCCTGAAGTTACTCCAGGTTCAATTTCTAAAGATTTACCCTCACGGTCTTCTAAAACTTCAATGAAAGTAGCAAAGAAATTTGGGATACCCTCACGTAATTGCTGCACGTAAGCGTGTTGGTCTGTGGAACCTTTGTTACCGTAAACGGCGATACCTTGATAAACAGTATTGCCATCTAGGTCTTTTTCTTTACCTAAAGATTCCATGACTAACTGTTGTAAATACCGACTAAACAACAGCAAGCTGTCCTTATAAGGTAGGACAACCATATCTTTTTCACCCTTACCATTACCGGAAAAATACCAAGCCAAAGCTAACAAAGCAGCTGGGTTATTTTCCAAATTGGGGACGCGGGTAGCATCATCCATTTCTTTCGCACCCTCAATCATGGCGCGAATGTCAATTCCTTGTAATGCGGCTGGTACTAAACCCACAGCAGATAATTCTGAGGTGCGTCCTCCCACCCAGTCATACATGGGAAATCTCGCCAGCCAGCCTTCTTTTTGGGCGACTTTATCTAAGTTGCTATCAAGGCTGGTAATGGCTACAGCTTGTTTAGCAAAGTCTAAATTTTTACTAGCGAAGGCTGCTTTAACTTCAATCATGCCATTGCGAGGTTCTGGTGTGCCTCCAGATTTGGAGATGACTAAAACCAATGTGCTGGAGAGAGTGTTTCCCAGTTGATTGAGAATGCGGTCAATTCCGGCGGGGTCACTATTATCGATAAAGTGAATTTTTAGAGAAGGGAAATCAGGACTGAGGGCTTCTGCGACAAATTCTGGCCCTAAAGCAGAACCACCAATACCAATGGATATTATATCCGTAAAGCGACTGGCTTTAGGTGCATGAATCGCACCTGTGTGGACTTTTTCGGCAAAGGCTTCGATTTGTTCGAGAGTTTGGACTATCTCTTGTGTCAGTTCTGGAGTGGGTGCTAAATCAGGATTTCGCAGCCAGTAATGTCCCACCATGCGGTCTTCGTCAGGATTCGCGATCGCACCCTTTTCTAATTCCGCCATATCCGCAAACGCTTTGTCAAACTTCGGCCGCAACGATTCTACGAAAGCGTGATCAAAACCCATCCGACTTACGTCAAGGTAAAGTCCTAGTCCCTCGTGGAAATATAACCAATTTTGGTATCGTTGCCAAAGTGCCTTTGCATCCATAGGGAAATCTCAAATAAAGTATTGCTTCAAAAACCAGTTTAATGTAAGGTTAGAGCCATCCCTGCCTAGCCTTATACAGTTTTAAGTGTTGGCTATTGAACATCAGTCACAGACTGCCGATAATTTAACAGTTATCACTCAATTTAGACCTCTGGCATAGGTATGACACGGAGAAATTTGACAATTTCACCTCTAATTTCTATGCCCACAAGATAATTATCGATAGTGAAACGGTGAAAAATTCCCTCATCATCAAGGCATCGCAGTTCTGGGAGGGTATGCAGAGGCATATTTTCAGTCAACTCGAAAAACACAAAATCGTATACCCGTTGGTAGACAATCGGTTCTAAATTCTTCAGGTCTACTAAAAAAGACCTGGCATAGCGCACTTCCAAACTCACTCTTATGTTACCTTAACAAAACTTAGGGCTTCTGAACTTAGCTCGAAAGCGCTTTTAATTTAAAAATACACTAACATTCTCATCGCTTCTTCATGGGTTAAAATGTCCCACGGTTGCTGCGATCGCTTGGCTTCTTGTATCGCTTGAGACATATAAGAGTCACAATGCAAAGCATAGAGATTATCCCAGGCACTTTGCAATTCTTCATCATCTAATTGCTCAATTAAGTGATGGATTCTAATTCTCAGCAAGTTCATAATAACGATAACATTTACCCAAAATACAAAATTATTGTTCCCAAAAATCCACAGTGTTGAACGGCAGGATAAAATTATCCTGGAACTACACCCGCTTGAGGGGAATGGAGAATGTCAAAAACTCTACCCTCCCAAAGCTATATAGACTTTATCATCTGTCTCCGCCTACGAGGAGGATGCAGCTGGGGTTCCGGTTTTGCCAGGTCTTACAGGTATTTTCAGGTAAATAGACCACGTGGTAGGGGCGCAAGGCCTTTGTCCCCTACGAAAGATGTGGTTCAAATACATGAAAACTGACGTAATCAAGTTTATAGATAAAGCATATTTGAATTGAATTTAGTATGGTTGAATATCTCATCTTTTTAGCAATTTCGACAGCAACCTTTGCCCTATTTAGCTTAGGACTGAATTTGCAGTGGGGCTATACAGGGTTAATTAACTTTGGTCATATTGCTTTTATGACTCTGGGTGCTTATACCACTGTGTTATTAAGCTTTCAGGGAGTTCCTCTACTTGTCTCAGCAGTGATTGGGTCAATAGTCGCCGCTTTGTTGGGTTTAATAATCGGTTTTGCAACTCTGCGCTTACGGGAAGATTATCTGGCTATTGTCACCATTGGGGTAGGCGAATTAATTCGTTTAGTGGTGAACAATCAAGAGTTACCTGTGAAGGATACCTGGATATCCGGGGCTTTTGGAGTTCAAAGTTATCCGATACCCTTATCCACAGCACCCAATTTGTTTGTCAGATTAATGATGATGGGATTGCTGACAGTACTAGCTTTCATCACTTTCTCTGCATTGTGGCGATGGATTAGTAGCGCCCAAAAATCTCTGTTGACTGATTCGGGTAAAAGAGTCAGTAATAAGCAGGAATTAGCTTCGCGCTGGGGAGTAGGAATTATATTTGCGTTATTGACAGCCGCAATTTATATTTCTGGGATGATTGGCTTGGAGGATTACAAACCCGCCGCAGGTTTAATGCTGTTGGCGTTGTTGGTATTAGCACTTGTTTTCTGGCGGTTGGAAATTCTGGTGCGATCGCCTTGGGGTCGTGTGCTAAAAGCTATCCGTGAGGATGAAGAAGTACCCAAGGCTATGGGTAAAAATGTTTTTTGGTATAAAGTACAATCACTGATGTTAGGCGGTGCGATCGCTGGGATTGCTGGGGCTTTCTTCGCTTGGCAACTGAGCGCTATTTACCCTGATAACTTCCAACCTCAACTGACTTTTGACGCTTGGATTATGGTGATTTTAGGCGGTTCTGGGAATAACATTGGCACAATCTTAGGCGCGGTGATTTTCTTTACTTACGATGCCACGACTAGAGAATTTTTACCGCGAATTTTTACGAATTTATCTTCTGACCAATTAGGTGCATTTAGGATCATGGTTATCGGTCTAATTTTAATGATCCTCATGGTTTGGCGACCTCAAGGTATTTTAGGCAAAAAGGAAGAACTTACTCTTGGTAAGTGATTGGTCATTTGTCATTGGTAAACGTAAAAACAGTTGTAATGAATTTTTATGGTAAATAATCAATCACCCCAACTTCCTTTGTTAGCCGCTACTGGACTTTGTAAAAGCTTTGGTGGTATTAAAGCAGTCAAGGATGCCACCATTGAAGTGAATAAAGGTAGTATTACTGGCTTGATTGGCCCCAATGGTGCTGGTAAAACTACTTTATTTAATCTCCTCTCTAATTTCATTCGCCCAGATAAGGGACGTGTGATTTTCGACGGCGAACCAATTCAGCAGTTACAACCATATCAAATTGCCCAACAAGGATTAGTACGCACTTTTCAAGTGGCGCGGACTCTCTCACGTTTATCGGTGTTAGATAATATGTTGCTGGCGGCGCAAAAACAAACGGGCGAGAATTTTTGGCAAGTGCAGTTACAACCTCACATTGTCGCTAAAGAAGAAAGACAATTTAAAGAACAAGCAATGTCTTTGTTAGAGTCCGTGGGATTGGCAGAAAAGGCACAGGAATATGCTGGTGGGTTGTCTGGTGGACAACGCAAGTTATTAGAAATGGGGCGGGCGTTAATGACAAATCCCAAGTTAATTTTATTAGATGAACCAGCCGCCGGGGTGAATCCAAGATTGATTGATGATATATGCGATCGCATTCTCACCTGGAACCGCCAAGACGGCATGACTTTCCTGATTATTGAACATAACATGGATGTGATCATGTCTTTGTGCGATCGCGTTTGGGTCATGGCTGAAGGTCAGAATTTAGCCGAGGGAACTCCCGCCGAAATTCAAAGCAATACCCAAGTTTTAGAAGCTTATTTAGGAATATAAAAGCTCACCCCAACCCTTCGTTTAGGTAGGGTGTGTTATGGAATTTAGTCCTAACGCACCAAGAATTTAGACAGCTAATTTTGTGTATAAATATTGTGGGGTGGGCTTCTAGCCCGCCCAGAACAGGCAAGATGCCTGTTCCACAAGAGAAATCTTGACGCTGAATTATTACACACGCTGAGTGTAATTTACGAAATAGCTGATCCGATTTTATTTCAGTTGTGTGATTTAGTGTGCGAACGATTGGCGGTGCGACTACAAGAACAAAGCCAACAGTTGTCACAATTGGGGAGTAGAGATTGGGGGACAAAGGGATAGTTAATGTTATTCCCCATGTCCCATAATTTAACTAAATTGCTCGCCTGCATCTAAATTAAACAACGTTTGCAGGGTTTGCATACAGTGTCGTCTGGCTTCCACATCCTGCTGCGCTCGTAATTGCACCATTGGATCATGTAAGATTTTATTGACAATACCTCTTGTTAAAGCTTCAATTACTTCTTGATGTTTTTCGGCAAATTCCGAACCCAAGCGCGACAAAGCTTTTTCTAATTCTTGTTCGCGGATAGTTTCAATTTTATTTCGCAGACAACTAATCGTAGAAACAGTTTCAAGCGATCGCCACCAAACATCAAAAGCTTCCACCTCTTCATCTAATAGCTTCTCAGCCTCCAGCGCCATCTTGCGGCGACTTTCGTGGTTTTGCGCCACCACAGCCTTCAAATCGTCCACATTAAAGGCTTGCACATTTGCCAATTCATTCACATCACTATGGACATTACGTGGCACAGAAATATCAAATAACATCAAAGAGCGATTAGACTCTAGCACTGTTTCTAACTTGGCGCGATCAAGTATTGGCTCAGTTGCAGAAGTGCTAGTAAATACTAAATCACTTTCGGTAATCACTGCCATCATTTCTGATAGAGTGTGAGTATATATAGACTGATCTGGATAAAGTTTTGCCAATTGCTGGGCGCGTTCTTGAGAACGATTCACAATACTAATTTGTGCCGCACCTTTAGAAACTAGGTGTTGGACTAACAAACGTGACATTTTGCCAGCGCCGATAATTGCCACTCGACAAGCCGCTAAATTAGCCGCTTTCATTTGAGCCAACTCCACAGCCGCCGAACTGATAGAAACAGCACCAGTACCAATGTTCGTTTCAGTCCGAACACGTTTACCAGCAGTCAGGGCTTGTTTAAATAATCGATTCAGAACTGTTTTTATACCATTATATTGCTGTCCCAGTTTGTGAGTATTTTTCACCTGAGCCAGAATTTGACCTTCTCCGAGAACTAAGCTATCTAACCCAGCCGCCACCCGCATGATGTGCATCACCGCATCATCATGGAGCAACATAAACAAGTGTTGACGCAAAGACTGTACAGGTAATTTGCTGTGTTCTGAAAGAAACTGAGTAACTTCCCTGATACCCTGCTCTGTTTCACTGGTAACAATGTAAATTTCTAAGCGGTTGCAGGTGCTAAGTATTGCTACTTCGTCAATATGGGGATAGCTGCTCAGATGAGCGATCGCACTTTCAGTTTGTGGTTCTGGAATACTCAGCTTTTCCCGGACTTCAACTGGGGCTGTTTTATGGCTTAACCCCACCACTGCAATATTCATTATTTATCGTTAATTGGTAATGGATTATTGATTATTGATTATTGATTATTTTCGATAGTTATCAGGGATGGAGTCCCAGAGATGGAGAACGTTTTCCCCAGTCCCCAGTAGGGGCGGGTTCACAGATATCATTGGAGATCAACGACAATATCACTAAACCCGCCCATATCACCCAGTCCCTACTTCAAAAAGTTCAAAATTCCAAAATTAAAGCCTTTGGACTTTTGACCCCTTTGGGGTTCGCCAGTCGCTCATGGGGGAAACCCTCTTGGCGCTAGCCTCTCCCTTTGGGAGAAGACCGCGCTGGCTCACTTTTGAAGAACGCCCTGCGATGCTAGTGCAATTGCAGATTTTTAGGATCGTCAAACAGATGGATAGTATCAACAAAACGGGCTGTTTTAGACTGGTTGGAAATAACCAAACTTTGAGTCCTTGCACCACCGTTGAAGAAGCGGACACCGTTCATCAGAGTGCCGGGGGTAATACCGCAAGCAGCAAATAGAACAGTTTCGCCAGAGGCTAATTCATTAGCATCGTAAACCTTATCGGGGTCATTGATGCCCATTTCCTTCAGCCGTGCGAGGTTGCCTTCTCTGCTTTCGCCAATCAAGCCTGTTTGCACAACTTCTGGATCATAGATTAGTTGCCCTTGGAAATGTCCTCCCAAGCAGCGCATAGCCGCAGCAGAGATGACTCCTTCAGGTGCTGCGCCGATACCCATCAAAGCATGGATATTAGTACCACCAAAGGCACAGGATATGGCAGCAGAAACGTCACCATCGCTGATTAGTCGGACTCTCGCGCCAGCAGTGCGAATTTCCTTAATCAGTCCTTCGTGGCGGGGACGATCCATGACCACAACTACCAATTCTTCTATAGAACGGTTTAAGCACTCAGATAGAATTTTCAGGTTTTCGGTAGCAGACTTGTTAATGTCTACCAAACCTTTAGCTGGGGCTGGTGCTGCCAGTTTCTTCATGTAGAAGTCAGGCGCAGCAAATAAACCACCTTTTTCAGAAATTGCCAAAACGGCCATTGAACCATTTTGACCGTAGGCAACTAAGTTTGTGCCTTCGCAAGGGTCAACAGCAATATCAATTTCAATTAATTCATCAGGGTTACAGAAGTTTTTAGCATCTGGTTGGGTACAAATACCAACTTCTTCCCCAATGTAGAGCATCGGCGCTTCGTCGCGTTCGCCTTCACCAATCACAATGCGTCCACGCATATAGATTTTGTTCATCCGCTCCCGCATGGCTTCCACTGCTACTTGGTCAGCAATGTTCTTTTCGCCTTTGCCCATCCACTTCGAGGAAGCGATCGCCGCTTGCTCTACTACTTCAATAATCTCTAATCCAAGTGTATTTTCCACAGAGTCACCCTCTAAACTGCTTGACTTATGTCTTTTTATCTGGCTATTTCAGTCTTCAAGTCTACCAAAGGGCGGATACACGTGGGAAATACTATCTACTAAGAGATGTGTTAAGTTTTGCTACTTAATGCCAATCATTCCCCCATAATGACAATTACGGTAATTTTTGCCCTATAAATACCATCGTACTTATATCTAGTTTACTAGTACCGCAATCGTGCGATCGCTCCAATTGGCGGGCATGGGGATGCTTTGTTAACTTTATCCCTGATCATCTACCCTAGAAATAATTAACAAAATTCCATCAAAAAAAATATGCTGAATTTTCTCAACTCCCTTTTTGGTCGCCATCCAGAACGTGTTAAAGCCAACGTAGAAATTTACACATGGCAAACCTGCCCTTTTTGCATCCGTGCCAAGATGTTACTGTGGTGGAAAGGTGTAAATTTTACTGAGTATAAAATTGATGGCGACGAAGCAGCCAGAACCAAAATGGCCGAACGAGCTAATAGTCGCCGTTCAGTACCACAGATTTTTATCAATAATCAACACATTGGTGGTTGCGATGATCTTTATCAGCTAGATACAAAAGCTCAACTCGACCCACTTTTAACGGAGTGCTGAGTGCCTTTATGAGTGCTGAGTGGGGAAAGTTATGAGTGGGTAGGGGCGGGTTTAAGCAGTAAGTTTGTGGTTCCTCAAAACCTTAGTAAACCCGCCCGGACACTGAGTGCTGAGTCGTGTTAGTACAAACAATATTGCTTTAAATGGACAAATGTTAATCGAATATCCAGAATATCTGATCCATCGGCAATGGATGAGTCGCGCCATAGACTTAGCACAAATCGCCGGCGATGCAGGTGAAGTTCCTGTTGGGGCTGTGATTATTGATGCGGGTGGAAATTTGATTGCGTCAGGCGAAAATCGAAAAGAACGAGATCAAGACCCCACCGCCCACGCAGAAATCATCGCTCTGCAAGCAGCTGCTAAAAGTTTACACAATTGGCGCTTAAATCAATGCACTATGTACGTCACCCTAGAACCTTGTCCCTTATGTGCAGGTGCTATTGTCCAAGCACGTCTAGGAATGCTGATATATGGCGTGGACGATCCGAAAACTGGAGCAGTTCGTACTGTTATCAACATCCCTGATAGTAGTGCTTCTAACCATCGCCTGCGAGTCATGGGAGGAGTTTTAGAATCAACTTGTCGTCAGCAATTACAAACCTGGTTTGCAACTCGTCGCCAGCAACATAACAGACAGAAATAAAACTGTCCAATAGCTCCCACACAACTCACAAAAGAAAAACTACGGTGTAACTAAGTCAAGGGTTAATTATATTAAACGGGACAGCCAGCAGCTACCATCATGATGGAAATTTATACTTCTCAACAAACTTGCCAACAGACACCAGCTAGTCCTAAAACAAATACTCAGGTAGCTCATACTACTTCGCGGGTGTCTCCTTGGTTAAGTCCTTTATTTTATCAATTCGGGCGGCACGTTCTTTTACCATTATATTTTCGAGAAATTGCCATCACCGGACAGGAAAATATCCCCTTAACTGGCCCTGTAATCTTAGCCCCTACCCATCGCTCACGTTGGGATTCATTAGTTTTACCCTATGCGACTGGTCGCTGTGTGACAGGACGAGACCTGAGATTTATGGTAACTATCAATGAGTGCCGAGGACTGCAAGGCTGGTTTGTGAGAAGTATGGGAGGGTTTCCCGTAGATCCTCAAAGTCCAGCCATTGCTACTTTGCGTCATGCTGTGGAATTACTTCAACAAGGTCAAATATTAGTTATTTTTCCCGAAGGTAATATTTATCGCGATGGCAAACTTCACCCGTTAAAACCCGGAATTGCGCGTCTGTCTTTGAGTGCTGAATCTAGTCAGCCAGGATTAGACGTAAAAATCCTCCCCGTGAGTATCAACTACAGCCAACCTTATCCACAGTTTGGCACGAGTGTGAAAATTGACATTGGTAAAGCCATCAATGTCTCAGATTATGCTGTGGGTAAAGTGAAACAAAATGCCCAGAACCTCACTTCAGATTTAGCATTAGTTCTCCAAAAATTAAGCGGTCAAAAATTATTAGAAATCCCGGCAAATTTAACCGATAAATGACCAATGATTTACCCTGCTTGCCCTGAGCGTAAGCCGAAGGGAGCGAAGTCGTAAAGCCTACGGCATAGCTGCGCTTACCACGTAGTGTCTCGCAGAGAAGGGCTAATGACCAATGACCAATGACCAACTATTAAGTTTTCCGACATCTTGGGGGGAATAGTCAATTAACCATAACTGCCAACTGCCTCTAGCTGAAAGAGAAAGTAATTGTTTGAGCGACGGGTGCGAGGCAATTGTGTATGTGGTTTGTAAATTAGTGCGGCGGCCTAAAGTCCGGTTTTGTAATAACACCTGTTGATTATTCGGAGCTATTAAATAAATTTCTAAATCCCCTAAAAAATCATGGGTAATATTAACTGTGATTTGAATATCTTTAATGGTACTGGATTCATTAATGGCGATCGCACTTTTAATTCCCTGTTGATTATTATCTGGAATACTGAACTGACGAGAATTTTCTCCTCTAACTTGTTTACTGGCAGATGATACAGAAGTGCGGAGTCTTTGGGCTGCTTCCACTGCCTTCGCTGCATTTACTTTGCCATAACCAAACCATTGAGAATGTCCGTTACTGTTATAAGTCCCTTCTTGCATCCCTAATTGGGGGTCTGGGTCTGGGTCAACAATTTTATCAGCAGTTTCTTCCAGAATAAACTTGACTTGTTGCGCCGTTAGGTCAGGATTTGCTGACAAAACTAATGCTGCCACACCTGCGACTAAGGGAGTAGCGCTGGAAGTACCGCCAAAATTATTGGTAAAATCACCAGGATCTAAACCTGCGGCTCCTATTTGGTCAGTAGTTACAACTCCTCGTCCGGGAAGAGAAGTAGCGATCGCAGGTTGTGTATTCATAAAACCTCGACCCTGAAATGATAATCCTGGGGGGGCATTATTACTAGGCGCACACAGAGCAATATTCGTTCCCCAATTACTATAAGCCGCTTTCTTGTTCAAGCTAGTAGAAGCAGCCACCGCAATTACATCTGGATGTATGGGGAATCCACTTAACCAATTTGTATTACCTTGTAACAGATTTCCTGGCCAATTGCGCTCAAACACAGTACCGTTAATCGGTCGGTTAGCATTTCCCGCCGCAAATAAAATCACGCAACCTTTACCATTACGTCCTGTAGTCGCAGCCCGACTAATAGCCGCCCGTTGGCGCAAAGATAAGGGAAAATAGACAGCAGAAGCTCCCCAACTGCAAGAAATTACACTGGCTCCCTTTTCAATCGCCCAATTGAACATATCCTCAATAGATTCATCATCTAAAAAACCAGTACTCCGAATCGGCATCAACGCACAACCAGGAGCCACTCCCACAATTCCCGTGCCATTTTCTTCAGCAATTACTAACCCTGCACAAGCCGTGCCATGACTGGTTTCTCGCTCACCAGGTGTAGGTAAAAAACCATTTTTTCTTAAATCTCTAGGAGCAACAATTTTGCCACTCCCTTGCAAATCTGGATGGTTTAAATCAAAAGAATCATCCACTACCGCCACAACTACAGAACGCACACCGCGAGTAATATCCCAAGCTGCTTCCACAGCAATATGAGAACCTGCGACTAACTGGCTACCGCCATTGTGGTGCAGATACCATTGCTGAGGATATAGGGTATCACTGGGTCTGTACAGCGATTCACCTTTAACGAGGATATTCGGTTCGGCCGCTAACACCTCTGATAACCCCTGCAACTGATTCGTAATTTTTAGGGGATTTTCTGTGGCTTGTTTGCTGACTAGAAAGACAAAGGTGTTTGGAAGACCCTGGACAGATTTTTGTTTAACTAAACCAAAACTAGCAGCGATCGCCTCAATTCTGGCAGAATCTACCCAAGAGGCAAATTGAATAGTAACTTGGTCATTCAGGTAAACGAAAGTTCCCGGATTATCTTTGATTGTGTAAACATGACCAGCAAAAGCCACACTGTCAGCAGCCCGTGCTTGAGACATCGCCGACTCCAGCTGACTGGGTACAACTGTGAACAGTTCTAAATGTGCTTGAGGAATACTCCGTTGCCAAAAGCCCCAAAGAACCTGAGATAATTGTTGGGGTGTAAATTCGGTAGTGGGACGGACGGTGAAGCGGTCTAAAACCTTGTGTAAAATTAATTCTTCACCACCGCGTTGTAAAATTATTCCCAAACTGCTTGCTGGTACGCCTGTGTTTGGAAAATCAGAGGAATTAACATCATCGTTCATCATGGGCGATTTTAGTTAGTTGATATACAGAAGCAATGGGAACTCTATTACCGCAAATCTCAGTCTAAATCAGAGAAACCTCAGTATGTCACTTTGTTTTGTTAACAACGAAAACAGAGTTAAGATACTCGAAGTTTCCATTCCTTTTTTATATAGTTGTCACACTACTTGACCCCATGAAATCTGCTGCCGTTCCTCCTTTCATTAGCCTGACTTCCTTATCGTTCATAGCGGTTCTCAGCCTGCTATCACCAGTCAATGCTCAGGTACAAAAACTACCTACCATGTATAGTCAAGTACAAATCATTGACCCCAACGATCCCAACACTCTCCGTCCTACAGCCCAAAATAATAGCGTTTTGAGTATAGCGGGAGGTCAACGGCTGATGGAAGAGGCAGATCAAGCCGTTTCTGCTCAAAACTACACTTTAGCGGCTAAGAAGCTCCAAGATGCACGTCAAGTTTTTAACCAATTATCTAATTTTTATCAAGAATTAAACGCTAGCTTTACAGGAATTGATACTAGAGTTTCTGATTCCCAGCGTCAAAAAGCTTTAGAAACAGCCCAAAAGCGTGACGAAGCCACCTATCAGTTAGCACTGGTACATCGGTCGCAAAATCAGCCAGAATTAGCCGTACCGTTGTTAGTTCAGATTATTAAGAGTCAAAACCCCACACGGGATTTAGGCAAGAAAGCCTATCAGCAGTTATTTGAATTGGGTTTTGTGGATGCACCCTTTCCCAGACAAGGTGGTAGTTCATCCCAAAATAGATAAATTCCGTACATCTGCCAGGAAAGCCCAAATGCTAAGATGGAATCAGCTACCCAAGCTTGGTTTTACCATTAGCCTGTTCAAAACCTGAAGTTAGTAAAGGCGGGAAACGGCACACGTTGGATAGGCTTATCTGCTAATAATAGAAAAGTAAGTTTTCTCAGGAATTGCGATGATTAATCCGCAGCAGGTTGAGGCAATGATTCAGGCGGAACTCCCAGATGCCCAAATTCAGGTGCAAGACTTGACTGGTGGCGGAGACCACTATCAAGTGACAGTAGTTTCATCGCAGTTTGCCGATAAGGGACTGGTACAACAACACCAGTTAGTTTATGGTGCTTTGCGGCAAGCTATGTCAACTGAAGCGATTCATGCCTTGGCTGTAAAAACGTATACTCCCGAAGCTTGGCAAGCAACAGCAGCTTCTTAAAAATCAATAAGTCCCAAGTTTAACTAAAAAACTGACTATTGACATTTTGGCTATTAGCAACATAGGAAACAAAAAGTCCATGACTCCAGAAACCAAAGAAAGAATTGATAATTTGTTACAACAAAACAAAATCATGGTTTTCATGAAGGGAAACAAGCTGATGCCTCAGTGTGGTTTCTCTAACAATGTTGTGCAGATTCTCAACACCTTAGCAGTTCCGTTTGAAACCGTGGACGTTCTCGCCGACTCTGATATTCGTCAGGGAATTAAAGAATATTCCAACTGGCCGACAATTCCCCAAGTGTATATAGACGGTCAATTCGTAGGCGGTTCAGATATCCTGATTGAACTTTACCAAAAAGGCGAATTACAGCAACTAGTAGAAGTAGCCCTAGCTTCCTAATCTCCGCTTGTAGAGACGCGATTCATCGCGTCTGATTCATCCCGTCTCCTGAAATTGAAAAATCCCCTCCTCAGAGTTGGCAAAACCAAAACAGGGCAGAGGGGATACTTTTATAAATAATAAATCTCCAAAAATTCACACCACTAAACCCTTGACCAGGGCAAATGATATGCTATAATCATCAGCGTTGGACTAATGGTTACTGTAAATAAATGACCGAGTAAAAGGCATTAATAGTAATCCAGTTGCACCTCTGGTTGAGTCATAACAAAATTTGATGAATCGTACAGGTAGCGGCTAGCTTCTTCTTCTAAGCGATGAATCAGCATAGGTTCAATAGCGTTACTTTGTCGCAGTGCGGCTAAATACCCATCCAAATACATCCGCATATCGTCCGTCCGATAACCGCGATTCCATAACTCGATGAAGGCATCAGTAATTCGTTGGTAATAGCGGATGGTTTGTGTGTCTTGGAGCATAACTGCTATATTAATCTCTTTAGAATGAGAATTGTAAATGATTCACGCCGAAATGTGAAGTGTTACTTTCACCTTATTCGCTTCAACTCAAGGACAAAAATCAGTCGTAAGCTAGATCCTCCCGAAGGTACAACGTGATTCTATCCTATTCCATAAAATTTGGAATATGAGGGTTTGGCAAGAAATTTTTATGATTCTTTGTGTCAATTGCCTAAATTGATCAGTAATTAGGTGCGGTTTCAAAGCTATCATTCATCACTAACGGGGATATTACTAAACCCGCCCCCACTAATATTTTGACTAGGCTGGTGTGTCATTCGGGGTTTAAATCCCCAGATGTAGTAGTCTTCAATTTTGAATTGTTTATTGGCGGATACGGTCGTGATATCACTCCGACCTGAAGGTAATAAGCTTTTAAGAATCACTTCTTAGTCTTCCTAATACAGCTAAAATATAGCTAAAGTACAATTCACCCTGTTTAGTAATGGTTTGTTGGTCTGCTACACCTCTCTGAGGGGAGATGTTTAAGCAAAAAGACCTTTTTACCAGTCTAACAAAAATTTAAGAATATATTAAAGAATATTACTAATTCAGCTTTGGGTAAGGCATCAATAAAGGATTCTGCGGCTTTTGGTATGGCTAATTGCAAGGGAAGTAACAAAGGCTACAAAACCTTGAGCATGGGCTTGTTACTTTAAAATTCATCGACGCTAAGGGGTTTTGCCACTGTGGGTTCGGTTTGTATTGAAATCGTTGAGGGAAATCCCCATCTAAGGTCGTTGCTGGGATGGCACTTGCAGCAGTTGGAATACCGTGTGCATCAAGCCGCCAGCATTTATCAAGCAAGGGAAGTGTTTTTAAGTCAACAACCAACACTGGTAATTCTTGATGCCGATTTGCCTGATGGTGATGGTATTGAATTTTGCCGTTGGTTGCATCGTCAGCAACAGCCTTTAATTTTGATGTTATCAGCGCGTAGTAACGAGGCTGATATTGTCGCAGGTCTAAAAGCAGGGGCTGATGATTATTTAAGCAAACCTTTTGGAATGCAGGAGTTTCTCGCTAGAGTAGAAGCACTAATTCGCCGCAGACGCACGCCTACTGCACCAGCTTATTTGGATTATGGCAGTTTGCAAATTGATTTAGTCCAGCGCCGAGTTCGATTCCAAGGTGAGTTCATTGATTTAACGCCGCAAGAGTTCAGTTTACTATATGTTTTGGCGCAAGCTGGAGGATTAGCGTTGAGTCGGTCGGAATTACTGCGTCGTGCTTGGCCTGATGCGATTGATAATCCCCGGACTATTGATACTCATGTTTTATCCCTACGGAAAAAGGTTGAACTTGACCCCCGTCAACCTAGTTTGATTCAAACTATTCGGAATGTGGGATATAGATTTAACATGGAAAGTTTGAAAATCAATGTTTCGGAGTCACCAGCTAAGTTAACCAAAGAAAGGTTCAGTCATCAACGTCCTACTGTTACTCAAAGAACTTAACAGCAGCCATATTCACCAACTAAATCCATTCGTCGGCGGCTTGGGTTTGGGCTTGTATTAAGCGTTCTCGTAAGTTAATCCAATTAATGTCAGAGGCGGCTTGATTTGTGAGTAATTGACCTTGCTGTAAATATAATAACCGGGTGCAGAATACCTGGGCTAAGTCAAGCTGGTTATTTACCATCAAAATTGTCATTTGATGGGTTTGAGTTAGCTGAGTTAAAACTTGCATGACATTGGCAGATGTTCCAGCATCTAAGGCAGATGTTGGCTCATCTAATAATAAAACTTTTGGTTGGATAATTAAAGCACGAGCGATCGCTATTAATTGTCGCTGTCCTACAGAAAGTTGTAATTCTGTTCTTCCCAACCATTCACTAGGAATTTGCAGTTGTTCTATCCAGTGGTCAATTTTTTGTTGAATTGTCTGTTGAGGTACACCGCGCAAAACTAAAGGATAAGCTAAAGCCTGCTGGACTGTCATCCCTAACAGTTTGGATTCTTGTAATACCAGTGTAATTTCTCGGCGTAGCTGTAGAGTCGGGATTTGGCTATAGTCCTGATTTTCGAGATATATTTTGCCTCTGGTGGGTTCACTGAGGCGGTTAATCAGGCGCAGTAATGAGGTTTTACCAGCACCTGAAGGACCTACAATGGCAATGCGATCGCCTGGAAATACCTCGAAGGAGATATCCTGTAGTATGGGGTATCCCTGAAGCTGGGTTTTCAGCTTGGCAGATAGGTTAACTTGTTCTAACCTGAGTTGGGCTGTTATGGTGTGATTCTCCAAAGGAACGAACCGCATTGGCGCTAGCCTCTCCCCTTGGGAGAAGGACGCAAAGTACACAAAGGAAAGAAGGAAAGAAGGAAGAAAATAGATTGATTTACGTCTGAGATATTCCTAATGCTGTGATGATAGTCCAAGCATCTATTAATAACAGCAGCAGGGTGAATCCTAACAATATTAAGTACATCCACGGTTGTGCTAATGGACGTACATCTGTTGTATTTATGCCTGTTTTGGTTTCGACTATTTTTACCAAGCGGGAAAAGCCGGCTACACGCATTGGTAATAAATACGCTTTGCCATCCTGACTGAGAAAATAATAAACCAGTCCGCCTTGACCAGTGGAACGCGGTTTTAGTTCTTTGACATCTAACCACGGTAATGTCCAACCTTTGCGAAAAAAGCGGGGAACCCAGGCTGGGTATGTAACTTGAATACTTTGGTCATCGACTATAACTCGCTCGGTTAAGACTGCATATAAGCCGATAAAGCCTATACTAATTCCTATCCATAAGAATTTCGGCGGTACTGGTGCGTCTGTTGCTTGGGCTAAAAATGGTAATGGGACTGTGAGTGCTATATATAGACTCAGTAGTGTGATCCGAATTAACGGAGACAGACGAAAAACCGATGTTGAGATGTTGGTTGATGTTGCTGTCACGGCTGTATTACTGGGTTTTTGTTGGTTTAGGGAGTGATCAGAAATAAACGAACCACAGAGACGCAGAGGACGCAGAGAAATAAAGAACAGAGAGGTTTTATGGCGTTAGGCGTTTGGATGTTTTTATGTGGAAGTCCCTTATGCAAAGCTGGAGTCTAAATTGGGGGGAATGTCTTGAATGCGTCCAGGGCCAATGGCGCGGAGTGCTTCTCTGAGGGAAATATCGCCAGTATATAAGGCTTTTCCGACTATCACACCTTTTACGCCTTGCATTTCTAAGCCTAATAAACTCAATAAATCGGTAACAGAACTGACTCCCCCAGAGGCAATAATGGGGATGGAGATTGCACTCGCAAGTTCTCTTAAGGCTTCTAGGTTGGGACCGATGAGTGTACCGTCACGATGAATATCAGTGTAGATGATGGCTGCTGCACCTAATTCTTGCATTTGTACGGCTAGTTGGGTGGCTAAAACTTCGGAGGTTTCTAACCAACCACGAGTGGCGACTAGTCCGTTACGCGCATCTATGCCAATGATAATCTTTTCGGGAAATTCTTGACAGAGTTCTTGGACTAGTTGGGGTTGTTCTACGGCTACAGTCCCCAGAATTGCCCACTGTACTCCTAAATTAAATACTTGTTGTACACTGGTGCGATCGCGCAATCCTCCACCAATTTCAATGGGTATGGATATAGCTTGAGCGATCGCTTCAATTGCTGCTAAATTTACTACTTTACCTGCTTTTGCACCATCGAGATCAACTAAATGTAATCTGGTAGCACCTTGATCAACCCACTGTTTGGCAATATCTACGGGGTTTTCACTAAAAACTTGCGATCGCTCGTAGTCTCCCTGATATAGTCTGACACAGCGACCTTCTAATAAATCAATTGCTGGAATTACGTCCATTTATTTATTCCTTATATTCATTTTTCATTTTTAATTCTCTAATGGCTTGGGCGAAACCCACTACCAGCAGAATGTTAGCTAGGGTTAAAAAGACTTCTGCGCCTCCGTGTAACCAATCTACGTCAGCCAAGGAAACACCATAATTTATTTGAGCGTAAATTGCCGCCGGGATGGTAATGGCAACAAATACGAGAGTGCCATAAAATCCATATAAGGCTAAACGTGGCATTTGGGGACTACGGCGGATAAACCACAAGAAACCCAAATAGGGAAATAAGGAAAGCACAAATAGGGTTTCTTTCGATATCATGATTTTGATTCCATCGCTGGGGCTGTAACTGTCTTGGTTGTACTATCTTCTGGTTTTGTGGAACGCCAAATCAATACCGCAGCTGCCCAAAGTGTAAAATTACCGATTAATGTCATCGCAGCTTGCAGCGTTACCAGCCATTCTAGAGATGCAGGATTGTCGAAATAATGCCAGGTACAGGCACACATAGCACTAACTAAAGCTGGTAACATGGCTAGAGATAATCCCCACCATGTGCGATTACCAGTGAGTTCGCCGTAAGTCCAAATTAACCAAATGGCTACCATCCACTCAATAACGCTAGAAACGTGAATAATCCAGGTGGGAATAGAAAGAGCGTGCATAAGTAATACAAAATTAAGTAATTTAAAATGGCAAAGATGCGGGCGTTATTGTCTGGGTATTACGGTAAAGGTAATGGTGGTGACGAGGCTTTATTGGCGACGCTCTTGCAAATGCTACCACCTGATGTCACTCCTGTGGTGCTTTCTGGCAATCCAGAACAAACGCGCGATCGCTATGGTGTGGAATCTCACAACCGCATGAAGATTTTACCTGTAATCCAAGCTCTGCGTTCTTGCGATGCTTTCATTTGGGGCGGTGGGAGTTTAATTCAAGATGTCACCAGTACCATTAGTCCATTTTATTATGGAGGGCTGATGGTATTGGCTCAGAAAATGGGTTTGAAAACGATAGCTTGGGCGCAAGGTATTGGTCCCTTAGTTCGTCCCCAAACTCGCCTATTGGCACAACACTCCTTCGGATATTGTAGCAGAGTTAGTGTGCGCGATCGCTCTAGCGCTGCTTTATTAGCTAATTGGAAAATTTCTTGTGTGCTTGCGCCTGACCCAGTTTGGGCGTTAGAAAGCAAGCCAGTACCAGGACTTTGGGATTTACCAGCGCCGAGAGTTGCAATTACTCTGAGGAATCATCCCCAACTGACTGAAAAACGATTAGCTAACTTGACTCGTGCTTTAGTAGACTTTCAGAAAGCCACCCAAGCCTTTATTTTGCTGTTGCCATTTCAGAAGAGTGAAGATTTAGCGATCGCCCAAGCGATTCAACCCCAATTAAAAGATGTCAGCAAAATTCTGCTTTTAGAAGACCCGCAATTATTAAAAGGTGTCTATAAAGGTGTAGAAATGGCCATTGGGATGCGTCTGCACAGCTTAATTATGGCTGCTGCTGAAGGTTGTCGCTGTTTTGCCCTCAGTTATGACCCCAAAGTAAATCGGCTCATGGAAGATTTACAAATGCCAGGATGGGATTTAGCCAGTTTACCAGATGACCCCAATCTAATTAGTAAAACTTGGATAGAACATTATGCCAATGGTGATCCGCTATCATCTGACCAAATTCAGTCTTTAGTAGATCGTGCTTTAATGCACAAAGATATTTTATAACGGTATGCACTCGCATGAATTACATAATAGCCCCCTCCTCGCTTGCGGGGAGGGGGTTGGGGGTGGGGTCTTTGTATCTCACTTAACTGATAACCGCTATATTCAATTATTCAAAAAATATCTTTACGCTTTTGTGAACTAAATGCAAGGGTTAAATAAACGACTGTATGCAAGCACAATATACCCCAATTTAAACCGAGATTTGACCATGTTGCATCATAAACAGATGTGACTTCAAATGGTTGCGGAACTATACTACCGTTAGCTAGTCGCATTGGTTCAGGAATTAGGCATACTCTAGGTTTTCTTGGCGTTCTTGGCGGCTTGGCGGTTCGATAAGTCAAGATTTTTGGCAATAGTTGCGTAAGTCCTGATTATTAAAAATTAGAAGAGCAGCCAAAGGGTTGAACAGAATCTGGCAAAGATTTAGAAGGAAAAGAATATGAAATTTGGTTGGATAAACGCAAAAAAGTTAACCGATTTTTTCAAGTAGCAGGTTATAACAATATAAATATTAACCAAAAAACTTATCCCATAACTCATAAAAAACTGTATGCACCACAAGGTGCTGATCTGAAAATGCGAGGTAATCCCAACGCACCTATTAGGAATAAAATTACCACCCAACAATCAGCGAGACTTTTATATGAAATTTATAATTCTCAGGCTGTAGCGCCATCTTTTAGTGAGAGAATGGCAAACTGGTTATCAATAGACCCTGCTACCAGAATTGAGAAAAGAAACGAGCAAAATCCTAATGTGTTTAACCCGGTACGGGGTTTTCTCAGCGAGTCATTACCCACAGATGCTTACTTCGGTGGTAAAGCTGGATGGACTTCTGGTTCTCGTCAAGAAGCTGCATACATAGCAACCAGAGATGGATCTGCTGCTTACATCCTGGTTGTGTTTGGAGAAGATCGTGCTTATGCTTATGATTGGAAAATATTTCCCAAGGTATCTAATTTAGTATTAGAACGTAAGTAGGTAGGCGGAAAAATTTCAAGGTATGTCATTGCGAACGGAGCGTAGCGGAGTGAAGCATAAGACCGAAGCGGTCACGCTCCGCGAACGCAAGGGTTTTGAGGTTTTTACATTTTGTTACATAGTTAGGTTTATTTGTGCCTACCTACTTATGTCAAAAATGTGAATTATCGCATCAGAAGAATTTAAAAATTGAAAAGCCCGCTAATCTTTGATTTAAAGACTAGCAGGCAGGGTCTTTTGTCTATCGGAGCGGCGGGATTCGAACCCACGACCTCCACTACCCCAAAGTGGCACGCTACCAAGCTGCGCTACGCCCCGGTCAGAATTACTATAATACTGCAAAGCTTTAAAATAATCAAGGGGTTCATTTAAAAAACTTTTAGCGTCCCAGCTGCTTGCAGTAACTCTGGTACGGCACTAGGATACCATTTACCTTCTACACCCCTTCCTGTATTCAGAATTAAGCGCAAACTGTAGGCTTGAGCATAGCCTTCTACTTCTAGCCATAATAAGTCGCTTTCAGCTTCACAGGCAATTTTCTCTTCTGCCATTAATTCAGATGCGAGTTGTTTCATGGTGTCTGCTAACTGTGCAAGTAGTCGGCAAAAATCATTTAATTCGGCTTCTGTTAATTCTATTGCCCAATCTTCTGTTCCTACTAATCCTTTAAATTCGGGTGCGTTGGGATTCCAGCCAATTCGCCAACCTAGTCCGCTTTTGATGAGTTGTTCCATGAGTCGGTTTTTTAAACGCAAAGGGGCGCGGAGGTTAACGCATACCGCAAGCGGAACCCGCAGGGTAGGGGCGCAAAGAGGTTTTTTATTTGAGAAGTTCAGCACCGCCTCTTTGGGGTGGTTGTGGTGTGCTGGGTGTGGGTGTTGTCTCGCGCCTGGGTGTTTGGGTATTCTGAGAATTGGGCGTGAAGATATCGGCTAGAACTTGCACTAGGGCGTTTCTCTGCTGACGGGTGAGGTTGGCTATGGCGGCGCGATCGCCTTCTAGTGGATTTTGCTGTAATGTATCGTTACCAGGATAGGAGTGATCATACATAATTTCGTTCGCATCCAGGTAATCAGCCAGAGTCAATTTCCAATCTAGGCGATAGTTGGGGGCGCGTCCTTTTCTATAAATGTGATAAGTAATTAGGCGACTGACTAAGGTGTTATCTTCGGCGATTTCTCCAGTATTTTTACTGTTATATTGATTTTCTTTTGGCAGGTTTGGTAATTGCTGATATACTTGCTGCCAAACGTCTCCAGGGCTAATTCTTTGAGCAAACGCCGGGTGAATGCTCAATAAGTTTGTTGGTATTAATTTATCTCCCCCTGAACTCAAAACAACTACACCCACCACCATACAAGCAGTGAGTGTTTGCCAAGATTTGAGTAGGGGTTGAATGAACGATAATTTTTTGCTCATCCTCACCTGTGCAGAAGTCTGATTATAGTTCGCCAATAATTTCGGGTTGAGTCAGTTCATCGGACATTTCAATAATCGCCCTCAGCACTGGCTTCATCATCACATCTTCTGATGGATTATCAAAGTCCTCATAACGCCGACGCTTGGCGCGGTTAGCCACTTGAACCGTAATGCGGTAGCGATTTGAAGCTGCACTAATCAAATCCTCAGCCCGGTACATGATTTGAGATTGAGTCGTCTCGAACTTAGAACGCTTTAGCATAGTTAATGGTTCATGAGGTCATTCCCCAGTTTAGCAGCCCTGAGAATTTATGGCTTGGCATTTTTGTCTCTGTTGATAGAGGCTAGCAGTTTTTTTTGACTTTATAAGTGTGTTGTGTAGAAAAATTAAGAAATCAACTCAAATTTATGGCTGATCTTGTCGCAACTGCTATTAATGCCGGAAATTTCCAGACTCTACTTCAGGCTGCTACTATCGCACAAATCATCGAAACTCTCAAAAGTCCGGGTTCGCTCACACTTTTTGCACCCACTGATGATGCTTTTGCACAGTTACCACAGGATACTTTAGCTTCACTACTGCAAGACATCCCCAAGCTGCAAAAGATATTAATGTATCATGTCGCTTTTGGGGATGTCAGGTTTGAAGATTTGCAACAGATTTCAGAAGCACCAACTCTGGAAGGATCAGTGGTGGCGATTGATTCTGATCAAGGTGTAATTAAGGTGAACGATGCTCATGTCCTCGTAACGGATATGATTGCCGAGAATGGCGTAATTCATGCGATTGATCAGGTATTAATGCCAGCAATGGTTACAACAGGATAGAAATCTAACCGAGAATACAGCCAGTGCGTGGGGGAAGAGTTAAGGAAAGCTGCGTACCATGCCATTCAAATTCCGCAGCGCCATATAATAGCTTGTGAGATTTAGTCAGCAAACCTGCTGTGTCTATATTTGCTGTTGTCTTTCCTGTACCAGCGTTAACGGCAATAATTAATTCATCAGTTTCTAAAGTTCGGGTAAAAATATACAATGCTCCCTGGGCGAACAGAGTTTTGTAATCACCTGCGCGTAAAGCTGGGTATTGGTGGCGAAGAGCTATTAATTGGCGGTGAATGTTGAGGATTTCTTGATTCCAATTAGCTTCTGTGGGAAAGCCACGCCGGGAGTCGGGATCTATCGCCCCTGGTAAACCAACTTCGTCACCATAATAGATACTGGGCGCACCGGGAAAGGTAAGTAACAGTAAAGTTGCTAATTCTACACTAGGTTGATCGCCGTCAGCAATGGTAATTAATCTGGCTGTATCGTGGCTTGCGAGTAAGTTGAGTTGCGTTAGTTGAATTTCCCAAGGGTAAAGTGCGAGTAATTCCTGGATTTTGACAGCGTACTCGGTGGCAAATAATGGTGGGTAGGGTTGATAGTCACGGGTTTGCACTTGTTCTAAGACTACGCGATCGCCTGCGGTAAAGGCAATGGTTAACCCGGCAAATAAGTAATTCATCACGCCGTCAAATTGCGTACCATCTAGCCACTCACGGGAATCTCCCCAAACTTCGCCCACTATATAAGCTTCGGGGTTAATGGCTTTGATGCGATCGCGAAATTCTTGCCAAAACCCAGGTGTTTTGACTTCAAATGGCACATCTAAGCGCCAACCATCAATGCCGAATTTCAGCCAATATTCGCCAATTTCCATGATGTATTCCCGCACTTCCGGATTGTCATGGTTAAATACTGGCAAAGCCCGATTTCCAGCCCAACCTTCGTAGTTGGCGGGTAATTCCCCGGTGTAAGGCGCAAGCGGCCAACCTGTAATTTTGAACCAGTCCACCCAAGGGGAACGAGGTCCATTTTCTAAAACATCATGGAAAAAGAATAAGCCCCGACTAGCGTGGTTAAACACCCCATCCAGCACAACTTTGATATTGCGTTCATGGGCTGCGTCTAGCAGTTCCTTAAAAGCCTCATTACCGCCCAACAATGGATCAACCTGATAATAATCGTGAGTGTGATAGCGGTGATTACTCGCCGATTGAAAAATGGGAGTAAAGTAAATAGCGTTAATCCCTAAATCCTGGATATAGTCTAATTGCTCAATAATCCCCCATAAATCGCCGCCTTTGTAACCTTGGAGTGTGGGCATAGCATCCCAATCTTCCCAGCGCGCATCATGTAACAATCTTTTGTGAGGCTGTTTGCTTCTAGCAAAGCGATCTGGGAAAATTTGGTAAAAAACAGCGTGTTTAACCCAGTCTGGTGTTTGAATTTGCATGAATTAATTTTTATACCTTCAGGAGTGATTGTGGCAAATATTAGCTGATAGACATCTCTGACTGATGATATAAAATTTCTTCATTATCCTGATTCTCTCAGGTTTTGGGCGTGTTTGACAGTTTGGACTATGCTAACTTCCAAAAAAAAATAACTATGTATAAAGATAGGTAATCAAAAGTCAAAAATTTGATAATTTGGTTGTGGTCTGGCTTAAAAGTTGCCTCTGAGTGCATTATGAGTATGTACTGAACCAAAGCACCATCGCTGGTATTAAGCCGATTTTTAGGAAAATTTACTACATTTATCGCGGAGAATCATCCATTACCAGCAGCATTCTGTAAACTTAACGAATGATTAATCTGTAATTCCCCCTTACCAGTAGTCTCAGACAGTCCTAAACTGAAGGTGAGAGTTGAAAGGCAGTTGGGAGAAATCTTGTGAAAAAAGTATTAGCAATTATTCTCGGTGGTGGCGCGGGTACTCGTTTGTATCCGCTAACAAAAATGCGTGCTAAACCAGCCGTACCAGTGGCTGGTAAGTACCGTTTGATAGATATTCCTGTCAGTAATTGTATTAATTCAGAGATATTCAAAATCTATGTCCTAACACAATTTAACTCAGCGTCCTTAAATCGCCATATAGCCCGTACCTATAATTTTACCGGCTTTAATGAGGGTTTTGTGGAAGTGCTAGCTGCACAGCAAACGCCAGAAAACCCCAATTGGTTCCAGGGTACGGCTGATGCTGTGCGTCAGTACCTATGGCTGTTAAATGAATGGGATGCGGACGAGTATTTGATTCTCTCAGGAGACCACCTGTATCGCATGGATTACCGCCAGTTTATCCAGCGCCATCGGGAAACGGGTGCGGATATTACGCTTTCGGTTATCCCCATAGATAAAAGTCGCGCTTCAGACTTTGGTTTAATGAAAATAGACCAGTCCGGTAGGGTGATCGACTTTAGCGAAAAGCCCAAAGGTGATGAATTAGATCGGATGCAGGTTGATACTAGCGTACTAGGATTATCGCCAGAACAAGCGAAGTTACAGCCCTACATCGCCTCGATGGGGATTTATGTCTTTAAAAAAGATGTTTTGATCAAGTTGTTGAAGGAATCTTTAGAAAGTACCGATTTTGGTAAAGAAATTATTCCTGATGCTAGCAAAGATTACAATGTCCAAGCTTACTTATTTGATGATTACTGGGAAGACATCGGGACAATCGAATCTTTCTATAACGCCAATTTAGCCTTAACTAAACAACCTTTACCTCCTTTTAGTTTCTACGATGAAGAAGCACCAATTTATACTCGTGCGCGTTATTTACCACCGAGTAAACTTTTAAGTTGCCATGTCACAGAATCGATTGTAGGCGAAGGTTGTATTTTGAAAGATTGCCGAATTCAGCATTCAGTTTTAGGAGTGCGATCGCGCATTGAAGCTGGCTGTGTGATCGAAGAATCTCTACTCATGGGGGCAGATTTTTATCAACCATTTGTGGAGCGTCAATGTACCTTAGAAAAAGGCGACATTCCCGTAGGTATTGGTAAGGATACGATTATTCGCCGTGCGATCATTGATAAAAATGCCCGCATCGGTCAGGATGTGAAAATTATCAATAAAGATAACGTGCAAGAAGCCGAACGGGAAAATCAAGGCTTCTACATCCGCAGTGGTATTGTTGTGGTGCTGAAAAATGCGGTAATTGCTGACGGAACTATAATTTAGTCATTGGTCATTGGTTAAGAATAGGGTGTTGGGGGTAGGGGTTAGGGTGTAGGGAAGACAGGATTGGTCGGGGCTTGTGACCCCAGGGTTGTTGGGGCTGTCTCTTTGCCTACACCCCACACCCCACACCCTACACTCCGCCCCAACGGGGCTTGGTCATGAGTCATTGGTTAATAATCATTAAAAACTGACAAATGGCACATGACTAAACTTCACTTACTAATCGGCCTTCCTGGTAGCGGTAAGTCTACTTTGGCAAAACAATTAGTCTCAGAACGCCCCCAGATGCTGCTGATTTCAACGGATGCCATTCGGGGGCAACTTTTTGGTTCCGAAGCAACTCAAGGGCCTTGGTCGCTGATTTGGCGAGAAATAGAACGGCAATTTCAACAAGCAGTAGCCAGAGATAGAACAACAATTTTTGATGCTACCAATGCCCAAAGAAGTCAGCGTCGTGAAATGATCGCCTTAGCCCGTGAGGTCGGTTTTACACACATTACAGGGTTGTGGGTGAGAACTCCGGTTTGGCTGTGTTTAGCCCGCAATCAAAAGCGTCAGCGCCAAGTTCCCCAAGAAATCATCTTAAGAATGTATCGTCAACTCCGGGATGCTCCCCCTAGCCTAGAAGAAGGAATAGACGACCTGATGTGTTTTCCCGTAAAGCAGGAGTACGGAAATTGCGCTGGCGCAGTGAGCGGGAACCACACTTGAATTGCTGTAATGTCTGTTAATTTAAAATCAGAGTTTCTTATGCTTGGGATTTGACCGAGTAAAAACCAAGCTCACATTTTACGAAAAAACATAACAGAAATTTTTATAGGAGGCTGGTAGATGGCTGCAACCGACTTCAAAGACTATTACGCAATTTTGGGAATCAGTAAAACTGCCAGTCCAGAAGAAATTAAACAAGCTTTTCGGAAACTAGCTCGTAAGTATCACCCTGATGTTAACCCAAATAACAAGCAAGCTGAAGCTACCTTTAAAGAGGTGAATGAGGCCTACGAGGTTTTGTCAGATGTTGATAAGCGCAAAAAGTACGATCAATTTGGTCAATATTGGAAACAAGCTGGCGAAGGTTTCCCATCCGGTGGCGCTGGCGTGGATATGGGTGGCTTTGACTTCAGTCAATACGGCAGTTTTGATGAATTTGTCAACGAGTTATTAGGACGCTTTGGTGGTCCTAGTCCTCGTGGTGGGCGACAAAGCTATTCTTATCAGCGTAGTTCCACAGGTAGACCCGGTGGTTATAGCGGCTTTAATGATTTTGGTGGTTTTCAAGATATCGGTACGGGTTCTACTCCAGACACAGAAGCTGCGATCGCTTTAACTTTGGGCGAAGCCTTTGCTGGTGTCAAAAAGCGCTTTAGTTTAGGTAACGAAACCATTGAAGTGAGTATCCCATCTGGGGCAAAAACTGGTACTCGTCTGCGGGTGCGGGGTAAAGGTCAATTTAACCCCATGACTCAACAACGGGGTGACTTATACTTAAAAGTTGAACTTCAACCACATTCATTCTTCCAATTTGAAGGCGATAACCTCGTCTGTGAAGTTCCCATCACCCCAGACGAAGCCACCTTGGGAGCCTCTATTGATGTTCCCACACCCGATGGCTCAGTGAATGTCAAGTTACCTGCGGGAGTGCGTTCTGGTCAATCTCTCCGGTTGCGGGGTAAGGGTTGGCCTTTAACCAAAGGTGGACGTAGCGATCAGTTTGTGAAAGTAGCGATCGTGCCACCCAAAGACCTCAGCCAACAAGAGCGAGAATATTATGAGAAAATTCGGGCTATACGTACCTATAATCCCCGTAGTCATTTACAGCAGTTCAAATTTTGAGGTTCCATAACTAGAGACGTTCCGCCCAAACGTCTAACTAGAAAAGTGCTGAGTGCTGTAAAGCCCTGCGGGCATAGCTGCGCTTAAAGCGGTAGCGGGGCGTTTAGCCCGTGCTGAGTATAAACCCAATTTCTATTACGAATTACGAATTACGAATTACGAATTACGAATTACGAATTACGAATTACG